>CAYYZP010000035.1:0-4342 GCA_964476165.1 uncultured Fimbriimonadaceae bacterium | reverse complement strand
TGCCTGGTCCTCTCGAATCGTTTTTGACACGCTCCGCCGCAAAGATCAGTCCCCCTCTTGACGAAGACGTCGTTGCCGATCTTCGGGGTGGGGGCCGCATGGTCGTCAACACCAGAGAACTCTCGGGCTTCCACATTTTCGTCCGTGGCCGTCATCAGCCTTACGTTCTCGATCCACTGCTATCTTTTTTAAAGCCAGGGATGACGTTTATCGACATAGGTGCGCACTTTGGCCTGTTCACCGTTTCTGCAGCCCACCGGGTGGGAGAGTCCGGCGCCGTCCACGCTTTCGAGCCGGGAAGCGTCCAGTGGTCGTACTTGACAAAAAACGTCGCGCTCAATCAATTTGAAAAACGAGTGACGTTGAACAAAGTGGCGCTTAGCGATTTCGCTGGAAAGACTCGCTATTCGGTCGGGCCGACCTCGAACCTGGGCGCGTCGTTTGTCGGAGGCGCCGATGGCGAAGAGATCGAATGCACGACTCTGGACACATATGTCCGGGATAAGGGGATCGAACGAGTCGATGCCATTAAGATCGACGTCGAAGGTTTTGAACTGAAGGTCTTCAAAGGGTTCTCGCAGACAATGCAGACCAAGCCACCATCCATGGTCCTCTACGAGTGCAACGCCAAGTACTGTGAGCGCAACGGTTATGCGGCAGCAGACCTGCACCGGCTTTTCTTGGACCACGGCTATGAGATCAAACGCGCGCGCGACGGCGCTGTGGTCGGCCCCGATAAAGTGAACGAACCGACGAGGCACCACGACTTTATTGCAACATTGATCGAAAAGCGTCCCTAAAACCGAACGCCAAGAGAGAGCATGAAAAAATTGAGCCCCTCGTTGCCACCTGCCGTTCCTGCGTTCGACAAATGGATGTAGCGGGCGGTGAAAACGAGGTCCTGTGGCCCGTTTGGCAGGACGTATCCTGCCCCCGCCATTGGCGTCGAGTTGATCCGTGAGTCGATGTCGTGAGTCAGCCTGTTTGTGAACTGGAGCCCCCACCCGACCTCGACAAACCCCCGCGTCAGCGCGCTCGTTCTCTGAAAATAGCGCGCGACGGCGAGGATTCCGTAGTGGTGCGAGGAGTTCGCGCCCGCGATGTAGTGCGCTCCACCCTTTGTTAACATGTAATAGGTCTCTGCACAAAGTTCGGCATCGTAGCCCCAAGCCCTGAAACGCGGCTCAGCTCTGCTGTACGAAGCCGAGTAGTACCCCCCTCGTCGAATGTCCTGACTACCGAGCCACGTTTGGCCGAACAGTGCGCCTGTAGTGAGTGTGACCGGCTTTTCTTGTGCCAAAACGAGCGGCGCCCATAGTGCGACGGCTAAGAGCGTCAACCGTCGTAGTTCCAGCACTGATCGAACTATACCATTCGGTCTGCAGTAGAATCACGGCGCATGAAGGTCGAAAAAATCCTGCTCCTCATGGACAACAGTCGTGACTCGAACTGGGGGAGCCAAGCGACCACAGCCATGCTCATCGAACTTTTGAAGAAAAGGTTCGGCGGCGCTGAGGTGCGAGGCGTTCCCCGCACGAAGTGCCGGCCACATGGAAACCTGCGGCGTTCTGCGTGTACGTGGCTGGCGCCGCAGCTGGTTTCGTCGGGTGGGCCGTGTTGGGTCTTGGATGCGCTCGCCCGCGAATGGATCGACGATTTCGAATGGGCGGACTTTGTCGTCGTCAACGGGGAAGGCACGATGCACCCGCAGCCACAAGCGATCAGATGGATCACGAGCATCGTCGCGCTAGCACGCAAATTCAAGAAGCCCTACTGGGTCGTCAACTGCTCAATCCAGTGCATAGGGGACAAGACGCAGCCGCTCTTCGAAGTGTTTTTTAAGGAATCCTCATACGTGGCCGTCAGGGAAGTAGAAAGCCATCGCGAACTTTCATCGCTCGGCGTTTTGGCCACTTTGGCGGCTGACTGCGCGTTTCTTGCGGGGCCGTCGAGCGAGTCTGAAGCCAGAGAGATATTACAACGGGTGGGGGTAACTGGCCCGTTTGCCGTCATGACGGGCTCCGCTTCCGTGCGCAAATGGCCGATCGAGCACCAGAGAGAGGTCGTTGCTTTCCTCAAGGCTCAAGGAATGGCCGTTCTGTACTCGCACTCAGACATAAAGGACGAAGAGAACCGGCGACAGATCAGTCTGGTTCTGCCGGCGGTGTCCCATCGTGATACGACGTACCAACAACTCATCGCCATTCAGTCGCTCGCTCAGGTTTTGGTGGGGGGAAGGTTCCATCCAACTATATTCGCGGCCAAGTACGGGATCCCTTTCGTCGCTCTGCAGAGCAATACGCACAAAATGAGCGGGCTCATGGAAATGCTGGGGTGCCAGGAACTTTTGCACCAGTTTTCTGACCTTGCTCAAGTGATTCCAACTGTCAAAAGGGTGCTCAGTTCTCGCGACGAATGGTCGAAGCGCTTGGTTGCAGCCTCGGTTCCGCTCATCGACGCGGCAAAGTTGAATGTGTCAGGACTTAACCAACTGCCGTAGCACGTAGTGCAGGATGCCGCCGTGCTTGAAGTACTCGACCTCCATCGGCGTGTCGAGTCGGACGATGGCTTGGAACACTTTCGTTCCCCCCCCCTCGTTGGTCGCGCGAACAATGAGTTTTTTGTCAGTAGGTAGTCCGTTCGTGAGCGCGTCGCCGATTCCTACGACCGAGAACTCCTCATGGCCAGTGAGACTTAATGACTCAGCGTTTTCTCCGTCGATATATTGCAATGGCAGCACGCCCATTCCGATCAGGTTGGAGCGGTGGATGCGCTCGAACGATTCGGCGATCACCATTTTCACGCCTAAGAGCAGTGTGCCTTTGGCGGCCCAGTCGCGGCTCGATCCAGTGCCGTATTCCTTGCCAGCCAGGACACAAAGTGGAGTGCCCGATTTCAAATACCGCTCCGATGCCTCGTAAATCGTGGTCACTTCGCCTGTCGGAAAGTGCGTGGTGTACCCCCCTTCAGTCCCCGGTGCGAGTTGGTTGCGCAGTCGCACGTTGGCAAAAGTTCCACGGATCATCACCTCGTGGTTGCCGCGCCGCGCGCCATAGGAATTGAACAGGTGGGGGCGCACCAGGCGCTCGACCAGATAGACCCCAGCGGGCGAGTCGTGTTTGATCGCGCCAGCGGGCGAAATGTGGTCAGTCGTGACCGAATCGCCGAGTTTGGCGAGGCACACAAGGCCAGTAAGATCATCAAAGTCCGTAGGCGGAGCCAGAGTCATGCCTTCGAAGTACGGCCCTTCCTTAACGTATGTCGATTCGGCGTCCCATGCGTACCGTTCCCCCCCCGAAACAGGGATCGAGCGCCACTTTTCGTCTCCGTCGAAAACCGTCGCGTAAGACTTCGTGAACATCTCGCGGTTGATGTTCTTCTCGACCACGTCCGAAATCTCAGCCTGCGAGGGCCATACGTCTTTCAGATAAACGTCGTGGCCATCGGGCGTCACGGCAATTGCGTCCTTTGCGAGATCGATGTCGATCGTGCCGGCGAGCGAAAAGGCGACGACGAGGGGGGGGGACATGAGATAGTTCGCCTTCGCATCGGGGCTCACGCGGCCCTCGAAGTTACGGTTCCCGCTCAAAACGCTCACCACGGTCAAATGGTCCTCACGCACCGGCTTGGCGACCTCCTCTGGCAACGGGCCGGAGTTTCCGATGCACGTCGTACAGCCATATCCAACGATGTTGTATCCAATAGATTCCAGATCGTTCAACAAACCGCTTGCTTCCAAATACTTCGTCACCACGCGCGAACCGGGGGCGAGGGAAGTCTTCACCCAAGGCTTCGGTTTCACACCAAGAGCGCGCGCCTTGCGTGCCACGAGCCCTGCGGCGACCATCACATAAGGATTGCTCGTGTTGGTGCAACTCGTAATCGCTGCAATGACCACGCTTCCGTGTGTGAGCCGTTCTGTCTTTTCTTTGACCGCCGTCCCCCCCTCGCCCTTCCGATCGCTTCCGGGAATCGCATCGGGAAACGCCGCGAAGAAAGACTCGCGTGCTTTGCCAAGCGGAACGCGATCTTGCGGTCGCTTGGGTCCTGCCACGCTTGGCTCGACGGTCGAGAGGTCCAACGACAGCACGCTCGAATACTCGGCCTCAGGTGAATCCGCCGAATGGAACACGCCCTGGTGCTTGGCATACGCTTCTACCAATAAAACTTGGTCCTCATCGCGCCCGCTCATGCGCAGGTAGCGCAGCGTCTCATCGTCGATCGGGAAGAGGCCGCAGGTCGCGCCGTATTCGGGCGACATGTTTGCGATGGTCGCACGGTCCGCGAGCGGCATGTTGCCGATCCCGGGGCCAAAAAACTCCACGAACTTGCCGACGACGCC
>CAYYZP010000034.1:0-8762 GCA_964476165.1 uncultured Fimbriimonadaceae bacterium | reverse complement strand
CAGGGGCGCGACCATGTACGACAAGGGCCAGGACGTCGTTGCGATCAGTTCGATGGCCAAACTTTTTGCGTCTGAAACTGCGAATCGCGTGACGAACCGCGCAGTCCAAGTTCACGGTGGGCGCGGTATGACGTTCGACTTTCTCGTCGAAAAACTTTGGCGGGATGCGAAACTCACGGAAATCGGCGAGGGCTGCTCGGAGATCCAGAGACTCGTGATCTCCAAACAGGTTTTGAAGTAAATGATCACAGCGCTGTTGCTCGCAATCGCCCAGTCAGGGGGCCCTATCGAACTCTTTCGTCAATGGAAGCCCAATACGACGATGACGTATGAAGTCGTCTCGTCTCTGCAGACTGAGGATCGAGACTATATGACTTCGATCTTTATCCCCGAAGACTTGGACATCAAATACCAGTTCTCAATGCAGATTGGCGCGGTGACTCCAGAGGGATTTGCCTCTGTCACTTATAAAAGGCCAAAAGTGGAAGTGACCGAAGGCGAGACTGTGGAATCTCCACCGGTCACAAAAATCGAAGAAGTCAACGAGCACCTCATCCTGTCCATGTCGCCCGTGAACGCGATCACAGACATTAGAGACTTGACTCCCCAAAAGGAGACCAAGAAGAAGGACGGACTGAGCCATTTGCGACCCGTGCTCGAGATGCTCGAAAAACAAGTGCGAAACCCGGTCGCGGAGTTCGTTGGCGATTTTCAGAGGCTCGCCCTCTTTATCGCGAGCCCCGAGACATCAATGGACTTCGGTCCGGCGCTTTCGGTTTTCGAGGTCGAACCCGGCTCCACTTGGGAGGTGACGGCGACCTATCAGCCGCAAAAACTTAAGGGCAAGAAGGGCAAAATGGCGCCGCAAAGGTTGGACTACAAGTACAAATATATCGGACTCGTCGAGAGCGGAGACAAGCAGGTCCACAGGGTGGAAGGAGTCCTCGTCCTCGATACCGACATTGCTCCGTGGCTCAACGATCTCATGGGGACGACGCCGGGACAGAGCCGCCTCCGCGGTTTTCAACTTAAACTTAACACGAAGGTCGAGTTTGATCTTGACAAAGACACGAAGAACACGATCGCTGCTCGGGCTGTCGCTGCAGGAGAAATGGCGATTTCAGTCACCGACATTACGGATGTTCCTTTGTTCGAAGAGAGGATCAAGGGCCGTACGAGAATGCGTCTCGTCTCGACCAAGTAAGCGATGAAACTCCTCAGGTCAAGGACTTTCCTCGTTGCCCTTGGTGTTTTCGTACTGTCTTTAGTTGTAAGGATGATCGGGATTGGGTGGGGGCTGCCCAACGATCTGCACAACCAGTCCTATCATCCCGATGAGCCGGTTGTGTTCGCGTATTCCCAGCAAATTGAGCCTATGAAAGGGGACTTTACGCCTGGCTTTTACAACTACGGCACTTTTTATTTGACGCTTTTGCGCGTCTCGACGGACGTTGTCAATGCGTATGGGGGTGGGCCAACCTCGAATTCGGAATCGGCGCAGTGGCAGACGGTTGGGCGCTATCACTTGGCTGGACGGGTTCTTAGCGCGATCGCTGGGGCCGCGACGGTGCTCTTTGTGTTCCTCATTCTTCGCACTCGGGTGGGGGAGTTTGGGTCACTGATGGGTGCTGCGGCGATGTGTTTTGCGCCGGGGCACGTCGTGCATTCGAGGTTTCAGACTGTGGATGTTTTGGCCACGTTCTTGTTGACGGTGAGCCTGTACTTTGCTTTGCGGGTGACTGAGAGGGGTTCGTCTGAAAAAATGTTTGTAAAGTGGGCGGTCTGGTCAGGCGTGTTCGCGGGATTGAGCGCGGGAACCAAGTACACCGGGTTACTTGCGCTGGTCGCACTTGCCGTTGTATGTGCCTTGTCCAAAGAAAGATTTCGCTGGCGCGCGATGGGATTCGGTGTATTGGCTTCGCTCTTGACGCTTGCCATTGTAACCCCTGGCGCAGTCTTGGATTCCACAAAGTTCTTCCAAGACTTCTCATATGAGATGACGCACACGCAGACGGGGCACGGGCTTGTGTTTGCTGGCACACCGAGCGGGTTCCTCTATCACTGGGGAAACCTCTTTGTGGCGATGGGGCCGGTGCTGGTCGTCTTTGGTGTGCTCGGCCTTGTGCGCGCAGCGATCAAGAAGCACGCCTGGGCGATCGCCTTGCTTGCGTTCGCCGTCGTCTACTTCGTATTGATCGGTCGGTCCGAAGTGAAGTTCATGCGCTATGTGTTTCCCCTGGTGCCAGCGTTCGCCGTCGGCTTTGGTTGGATGGTGTCTAGGGCGCACGAATCGCCAAAGGCTGGGCTACGGTTCGTCGTGATGTTCTTTGCAATCATGGGCGTTGGGGGGGTATTCGGTGGGGGTGCGATCCGCACGGCGCACTTTACATCATGGATGACTGGCGAAGACCCGCGCGATACCATTGCAAGAGAACTCAAAGAAGCATCAGACCAAAACACGACTGTCGGACTTGTTTCAGATCCGTGGTTTTATACGCCGCCGCTTTTTCCTGACACGGCCTTGCCTCGCGCAGTCCCATTTGACGAGCGCAACATGAGACGATTGGCGGCAAGTAGTCCAAGGGTCGTCCAATACATCCCAATGGATCCATCGACCAGGTTTGACTTCGATGTACGGCTTCTTACAGAATTGAATCCAGATTACGTCGTGACCAGCAGTTTCGAAATTGGGGACTTAGCCCGGATCATAGAAAAACTCCCCAGCCCGCCCGCAGAGTACAAGACTCAGATCGGACGAGCCGAGGAGTTCATGGACATCCTTTTGACGCGATATGACAAATGGAAAGTTCATGGGTCTGAAGCGTTTGGTTTGCCCCATGACGTGCGGTACATCCGTCCTGAGATTGAAGTTTGGAAAAAAAAGACGGATTTGAACCTAACATCGCTTGGTTCCTCGACCACCTCGCCATCGAGCGGGGCGCCAGTCGGCACACGATAACGGCGTACGAGAACGATTTGTGCGTTGCGGCGGGCTTTTTTGCTGGTCGTGGCGTTTCTGGTTGGGGCGCGGTCTCATCGACGAATTTGCTTGAATTTCAGTCCTCGCTTGGCCCGCCCATGAGCCCCGCAACGGCCTTGCGGCGCACGAGCAGCCTTCGGTCGCTGATCAAATTTTTGAAAAGGAACGGAGTCGGTCCGAGCGCGGACTTGCCTTCGGCGCAGGGCGTGCGGCGGGCGAAACGCCTGCCGAAGGCGCTTTCTTTGGAAGTCTTGACGTCGCTTCTCGAATCGCCCGATTTGTCGACGCCGCAGGGAGTGCGCGATCGTGCACTGATGGAAGTCGTGTACGGCGCGGGGCTACGGATCAGCGAGGCGCTGGACCTGCGCACGGAAGAACTCGATTTGGACACTGGTGCGTTTCGAGTGACGGGAAAGAGAGGGAAGACGCGCATCGTCCCGATTCCGCGCTTTACGATGCCGTGGTTGGAGAAGTACATTGCTGTGTCTCGGCCAAAACTGATCAAGAAGCCGATGGCCGCGTTCTTCGTAGGCACTAGGGGGGGGAAGTTGTCCCGTCAGAACGCCTATCTGTGCTTGCAAAGGCACGCTCGTTTGGCCGGGATATCAAAGAACGTCGGCCCCCACCTATTGCGGCACACTTATGCGGTCCATCTTCTACAGGGGGGGGCTGACTTGAGGGCGGTACAGGAACTTCTCGGCCACGCCTCGATCAGCACCACGCAGGTGTATACGCAACTCGATTTGGAAGAGGTCGCCAAAAAATACCGCTCCGCGCACCCGCGGCGTTGACCACTAGTCGTTTAACTATCCCTCAATCCCCTCAGGGATTAAGGGATTCCCATTCAATCTGCCCTACCCTCGACCCGTGAGCGGGTTGAGGGATAAGAAATGCGAGCCAACAATGCATTACGGCAACGCCGCGTTGGCGAGAGTGTCCATCCAGTGGTCCGAACGTTCCCCCCCCGCAAATCGGATCGAACCGGCGAGCGCGATCATTGCCCCATTGTCGGTGCAGTATTCGATGGGCGGAGCAACGAACGCTACTCCGTTTCGTGCGACCTGTTCCTTGAGCCTCGCGCGTAGGGGCACGTTTGCGGCAACCCCCCCCACAAGCGACACTGCGTGGCTGCCGCTCGTTTCAAGTGCGGCGATCGTCTTTTTGACCAAGACGTCAACAATGGCCTCTTGCAAACTGGCAGCCGCATCAGCAACGCATAGCGCATCTCCCTCTTTCTCGACTAGCCGCCGGACCGCTGTCTTCAATCCACTAAACGAAAAATTATACGGGTCGGATCTAAGCGCCCGTGGTAACTCATAGCGCGTCGCATCGCCGGTAAGGGCTGCCTGTTGCACCGCGAAGCCCCCAGGATAGCCGAGCCCGAGCAGCCGCGCCCCTTTGTCAAACGCCTCGCCTGCCGCGTCGTCTATAGTCTGGCCTAAAAGCGAGTACGAACCCGGCGCCCCCACCCGGACGATCTCCGTATGCCCACCAGAGACAATCAGGCACAGGTGGGGGAAAGGTAGTTCGACCCCATTGAGCAACGGGCTCAAGATGTGCCCCTCGAGATGGTGAACCCCTATGAGCGGAACCCCCCACGTAAACGAGAGGGTCTTTGCCGCCGTTACACCGACGCTCAATGCCCCTACCAGCCCGGGCCTGTTCGTCACCGCAATCGCATCTGTCCTCGACACCCCAGCAACAGTCAAAGCCGAATCCAAGGCGGGCAAGATTGCCTCGACGTGCGCTCGCGCCGCGGCCTCCGGCACGACCCCCCCCCACTTCTTGTGCAACTCCGCCTGCGAGGAGACCACGTTAGCCAAAACGCGCGAACCAGAGAGCACGGCCACGCTCGTCTCGTCACAACTCGTCTCGATTCCCAGCACAGTGCCCGAAAAATAACGCACTACGGGATTCCTTCCAGATCATTGCGCCACATGATCACGGCGTCTTCGCGGTTGTCGGGGTAGTACGCCTTTCGGAGACCAGCGCTGCAAAAACCGAGCGACGAATACATCGCAAGCGCTGCGGCGTTGCCCGCACGGACTTCCAGAGTGGCGCAAACAGCGCCTTTTTTCTGTGCACGGGCAATAAGTTCGACCATCATGCGTTTGCCGAGCCCTTTCTTGCGGTGCTCGCCAGTGACGGCGATCGTCGTCACGTGGCACTCGTCCGCGACAACCCACGCACCTGCATATCCAATCACCTTGCCCCCCACCCGCGCGACAATGAAGACGCTCAGTGCGTGTCCGATCTCCTGCTCGAACGAGGCGCGCGTCCAAGGAGACCCGTTGGAGTCCTCTTCGATCTTCATGATGTCGGCGATGTGCTCCGCCGCAAGCGCGGCGATCTGCGCCCCTTTCACGCCTAGCCCCCTAAGTACGCTTCTTTGACTTTCGGATTGTTCAACAGCGCCTTTCCCGTGTCCGCAAGGACGACGCATCCGGTCTCGAAGACATAAGCGCGATGGGCGATTTCGAGCGCGCGGTGCGCGTTCTGTTCCACCAACAGAATAGTCGTCCCATCGCGGTTCAACTCTTCGATGATCGAGAAAATCTCGGCTACAAGATTCGGTGCGAGGCCCATGCTCGGCTCATCGAGCAACAAAAGCCTTGGGCGCGACATCAATGCCCGACAGATCGCGAGCATTTGCTGTTCCCCCCCCGAAAGCGTCCCTGCGCTCTGGCGCAACCGCTCCTTGATGCGCGGAAACCGCTTCATCACAGTCTCCATGTCCTCAGCAATGGCCGTGTCCTTGCGGACGTGCGCGCCCAGTTGCATGTTTTCATACACGGTCATGTTCGTGAAAATCCGCCTTCCTTCGGGCGACTGACAGATTCCCAGTTGGACGATCCGGTCAGGGCTAACACCAATCAGATCCTTGCCGTGGAAGGAGATCGTGCCGTTCCGGGGCCGGAGCAGCCCGCTGATGGTCTTGAGAAGAGTGCTCTTGCCCGCTCCATTGCATCCAATAATGGCGACGACCTCGCCCTGTTTGACATCGAGACTGACGTCTCGCAACGCCTGAATCGCACCGTAAAAGACGTTGATCCGGTCGATGTGGAGCATGCCCAGACAGTTTAGCCCAGGGCAGGAGGTACGAGGGACCCCCTCGCGCAACCCGGCGATGCCACTCAGCGGTAGCATTATTCGGGTGTCGTGCGTTCGGAACAGCCGCGTGTGGGAGCGTGGCAGAACGGGACTTGTCCATGAAGAAAATCGCCATTGCCGTCTTTGCTATCGTCGTGCTGCTTTTGGTGGCCGCATTCGCCCTAAGAGGGGGGAACAACGCCAAGGCCAATGGCGCGAGTTCGACCGCTATCCTCGAAAAGGGACGCCTGCTCTCGCAAGTAATCGAGACCGGGTCGCTCGAGGCTAAGAAAACGGTCGAGGTCAAGAGCCGCGTCGCGGGCCGTATCGCAAAACTACTCGTCGATGAAGGCGACCTTGTCAAGGCGGGCCAGCTGGTCGCGGTGATCGATCCCGAAGAGACCCAGTTGAGGGTCTCACAAGAGAAGGCGAGGCTCAGGGGTGCAGAGGCGCAACTGGACCGCCTCAGAATCGAGATCAAGCAACGCGCAGTAACGACGAAAACGAATTTGCAGCGGGCGAAACTGCGCGTCGATCAGATGAAACTCGAACTGGACGCGCAACCGACGCTCACGCGCACCGAAGTGGAGTCCGCCGAGACCGGTTACAACAACGCAGTCAGATCGCGGGATCTCCTCATAAAAGTCTCTCAACTTAACGAAAAGGCAAACTTCAACAATCAACTTATAGAGGCACGTGCAAATTACGAGAGCGCGCTAGCGGAACTTGAGAGATCAAAAAACCTCTTGGCGAAAGGTTACGTTTCTCAGCGCGTCTATGACGACGCTAAAGCAAGGCTCGCGTCGGTGCAGGCGCGACTCGATACGATCAAGAACCAAGTCGACAGGCTTGAGGAAGAACAGGCCAACAAACGAGAACAGGCCGAGCAGAGTGTTCTACAGGCGAAGGCGGGGTTCGAGCGCGCGACGGCCAATACGTTCCACGATGCGACCAAGCGACAAGAGTACGAGCGCGCGCTCGAGGACAAACAGGACGCGGAAGCCGCGCTCTTGGACATTCAGGCATTGCAAGCGAGCGTCGTGCAGCAGGAAGCGGGGATACAACAGATCCAGGACGGCCTGAACGACAGCCTGAGGGAACTGCGCGAGACCGAACTGAGGTCGCCCATCGACGGCATCGTCGCCAGTCGGCAGGTCCAGGTGGGGGAACTCGTTGCGAGCCTCAGTAGTTTCTCATCGGGGACTCCGGTCTTCAAGATCGAGGACCGCTCCAGCATGATCGTCAAACTCCAGATCAATGAGATCGATGTCGCAAAACTTTCGCTGGGCATGAAAGCCGAGGTCGTCGTCGATGCGTTTACCGAGAAGACGTTTAAAGGGAAGGTGACCAAAGTCGCCCCCACCAACATCGTCGCGGCACAGGGTCAACAGGGCACTGCGAGCGTGGTCAAGTATGCTGTTGAGATCGAGATGCTTGAAGCCGAATCGGTGCTCAAGTCAGGAATGTCTGCAAAGTGTACGATGACAGTCCTGGATAAGCGTGACGTACTGACGCTGCCAAGACAGTTCGTCGGCAAGGATGAAGACGGGAAGTATTTCGTCATGATTCCGCCCAAAGATTCTAAGGACAAAAAGTCCAAGCCGACCAAACAAACGGTCGAGGTCGGCGAGGCGTCAGCGACCGCCATGGAGATCATTTCCGGGATCAAGGAAGGCCAAAAGGTGCAAAAGCCAGACTACACGGGCCCTGACCGAAAGGGAATGATGCAGTTTGGGCCGGACGACGAAGAGCCTAATGACGAAAGCGCCGCCGAGAAAAAACCGGAAGAGAAACCGAGCAAGTAAATGGGCTTTCTCGGCGAATCGATCCGCGTTGCGCTGGACATGCTCCGGATGTACAAACTGCGTGCGTTCCTCACGATGCTCGGTGTCATCATCGGCGTCATGAGCGTCACCATGATCGTCATGGTGAAGAACGGGTTCCAACATTACATGACGGCCGAGATCGAAAAACTCGGTGCAAGGACGCTTATAATCATGTACGACCCAGGAAGAATGATGCGGGGTCAATCGGTCGGACAGATCGGAAGTCTGACAAACGACGACGTAACGTACCTGCGCGAGCGTGTAAGCACGCTTGCAGTCGTCTCACCAATCATCCAGGTGCCCGCTACGAGCATCGCGTTTTCCGATCTCAAAGTCGATGGACCGAGGGTTTATGCGACAGACGAGAGGCAGAAAGAACTCAGCGCAGTCGGGCTGAAAAGCGGTCGCTATTTATCGAAACAAGATGTTGAGACAAAGGCAAACGTCTGTATGGTCGGTGTCGAAATCGAAGAGCGGCTGTTTCCAAATGATTCGGGCATAGGAAAGTACGTAACGATGAAAGGGATTACCCTTGAAATCATTGGGATCATGGACAAAGTTGAGATCATGGGAGAGAGCAACGGTAAGGACGTCTGGGTCCCCATATCGACGACCCAGGCCAAGTGGACGGGCGGAAACACGGTGAGTTTCATTACCGCACTGCCGAAGGACGGGATCGAGGTCGAAGCCGCGATGGACGACGTTTGGCAGGCGCTCATGCTCAAGAGCAACAACAAGCCGATCTATCGCGTGGATTCCCGCGAGTCGATCATCAATATTTTTGGCGCGATCGTTGGCGCTGCAGGTGTGATTCTCGCTGCGATCGCCGCTCTCTCGCTCCTGGTGGGGGGCATCGGCATCATGAA
>CAYYZP010000033.1:0-6945 GCA_964476165.1 uncultured Fimbriimonadaceae bacterium | reverse complement strand
TGCTTCTTGATCTGGGCATCGATGCGGGCAGATTCTGCCGCCTCGTCGACCAGTCCTTGGATGGGAATGTGGAAGTCGACGCCAGGGCAACTCACGGAAAGGAACTTTCCCTCTGGTTTCCCTTGCCTGAGGCTCGTGATCCATGCCTGGTCGGCAATGATGGCAGCGCCATCGCCCAGGTCGCCCTCGTAAAACGCCTCGCCGATCGGCTTCATGGCAGCGAGGCCGAGTTCGGCGCGGAGGGCGCGGAGGTTGCGGGTGAGTTCGAGCCACTTTTCGACGGTGGCCTCGGCCATTTCATCCTGTTTGATCGCGTCGAGGTTCGGCCACTCAGCGGCCATGAGGAACTTCGCTTTCCCTGGAATCGGCAGGTGGCTGTAGACCTCTTCGGTGAGGTGGGGCATGATCGGGTGCATCATTTTGAGGAAGGCGTCGATTGCCGTGGTCAAGACCCATTGGGGGACGGTGCGCTCTTTGGGATCTGAGAGGCGGTCTTTCGATATCTCGATGTACCAGTCGCACAGTTCGGACCAGAAGAACTGGTAGAGCGCCTGGGTCGCCGCCTGAACGTCGTAAGCCTCATAAGCCTCTCGCACAGCCTGTTCGGTGGACTTGAGACGGCTCAAAATCCACAAGTCTACGGTCGAAAATGATTCGGGAACCTGATAAGTCGCTCCATCGAGGTTCATCATGACGAAACGCGAGGCGTTCCATATCTTGTTGCAGAAGTTTCGGGCGTCCTCGGTCTTGCGTTCGCTGTATCGGATGTCTTGGTTCATGCCCGTCTGACTAAAGAGCGTGTACCGTAGCGCGTCCGCGCCTTTCTTTGTGATCACGTCCATCGGATCGACGCCAGTTCCTAAAGACTTGGCCATTCTTTTGCCGTCTTCTGTGAGAACTGTCGCATAGATGTAGACATCGTTAAATGGTTTTTCCCCCACCAGGTCGAACCCCATCATCATCATGCGGGCGACCCAAAGATAGATGATGTCCCGCGCGGTCACGAGCACGCTCGTGGGGTAGTAGGTTTTGAGGTCCTCGGTCTGCTCCGGCCAGCCCATTGTGGCGAAGGGCCACAAGCCTGAACTGAACCAGGTGTCGAGCACGTCCTCGTCCTGCCGGACGATCTTCTTGTCGCCCGCCTTCTCCTGGGCCTGCATTTGGTCGATTGCGGCAATGGCGGTGCCGTCCTCGGTGTAATAGACTGGGATGCGATGCCCCCACCAGAGTTGTCTGCTCACGCACCAGTCACGGATGTTCTCCATCCAGTCGAGATAGACGGCGGTGTATCTTTTGGGGACAAATCTGACATTGCCTTCTTTAACTTCTTTTATGGCTCTTTGTGCAAGGATTGACTGTTTGACGAACCATTGTTCGCTCGCCATCGGCTCCGTGGGTTCGTTGCTGCGCGTGCTGACCACGAGCGCGATTTCGTGGTCTTCGATCTTCTCGATGAAGCCTTGCGAATTGAGGTCTGCGACGATGGCCCTCTTCGCCTGCACTCGGTTCATGCCGGCGTAAGCCGGATATTGTTCGGTTACCTTAGCAGTTTCATCGAGAGCGACGAGTGTTTCGAGTCTGTGGCGGGCGCCCACCTCGAAGTCGTTGGCGTCGTGGCCTGGCGTGATCTTGAGGGCGCCCGTGCCGAACTCGGGGTCGGGATATTCGTCGGCGATCAAGGGAATCTGGCGTCCGACGAGAGGGAGCGTGATCGTTTTGCCGACCAGTTTCTTATAGCGGGCATCGCCTGGATGCACTGCGACTGCCACGTCTGCGAGCATGGTCTCCGGCCTGGTTGTTGCAATAGTGATATGCCCCGTACCGTCGGTAAAGGGGTACCGAATGTGATAGAGGCTCCCTTTGACGAGCCTGCGCTCGGTCTCGATGTCTGAAACACTGGTTTTGAGCACGGGATCCCAGTTCACGACCCGAAGGCCGCGATAAATGAGACCGCGGTCGAACCAGTCGACGAACACTTGGAGCACGGTTTTGGCGTAGTGTTCGTCGAGCGTAAACCTCGTGCGGCCCCAGTCGAAGGCACAGCCGAGCGAGCGGAATTGATGCAGGATCGTGTCGCCACTCTCCTTTCGCCACTCCCAGACCCGCTTTTCAAACGCATCTCGCCCGATCTGGTGCAAAGAGAGACCTTCTTTCTTGAGTTGCTTTGACACTACGCTATGGGTGGCGATGCCAGCATGGTCCTGGCCAGGCAGAATCAGAACACTAAACCCTCTCAAGCGCTTATAGCGTCCAAGGAGGTCTTGCAGTCCGTAGCACAGCGCGTGGCCCATATGGAGCGAACCGGTTATGTTGGGCGGCGGGATCGTGATGCTGTAGCCGGGCTTCGTTGGGTCGGAATCAGGTTCAAATAGCCCTGCTTTTTCCCACTCTGCATACCACTTTGATTCGGTGGTCGAGGCGTCGTAGCGCGTTGAGAGCGTGGTTTCCATATTGTTGCTTTCCTGTCGTGAAAGTGGAAGGAAGGATACCATTTTGGGGTCAAGGGTCAAGTGAACGGCGGGAGTCGACGGGAGCGGCGGGAATCGGCGGGAAGGGAGGGATCGGACGGGTCGGTCTGATCAAAGAGTTGACTACTGTTTCACGTGAAACGTGTCAGCGTCCTTTTTGGAAGATCGATCGCACGACCTCTTCAATCGAGACCTCTTCAACTGCAATATCGAGCACGGGGAGGTCGCTGAGGATCGCGCTGGCGGTGCTGGGGACGGACTCCTTGGGCACAGAAATGACGGCAGTGCGCCCTTCCAGGCTCAAAACGGTACCGTAGTGGGCAAAATCCGGGAGTTGGTCCGAGCCTCCGATGACGACGGTCAGGTGCTTGAGGGTGCCAAAGGTTCCCATAAGGGTGGGCACGTCGCCATCGAAGATCAGGCGCCCGTGGTCGATAATTACCACTCGCTTGGCGAGTTCTTGCACGTCCTGCATGTAGTGGCTCGTAAGCAGGATCGTGCAACCAGTCTCGCGATTGAACTCTTGAAGGAACTCCCGTATGCGCTTTTGGCTGACCAAATCCAGCCCTATGGTTGGTTCATCAAGGAAAACAACCTCTGGGTTATGGATCAGCGCGGCCACCAGTTCGCACTTCATGCGTTCTCCCAGGCTCATTCTTCTGACCTGCTGGTCGACGACTGAGCCCAGTTGGAGGGAATCCACCAAGCGGTCAAGTCTGGCCTTGTAGTCGGCATCGGAGACTTCGTAGATCTCTTTGAGTACCCGGAAACTCTCCATTGCTGGAAGGTCCCACCAGAGTTGCTGCTTGTTCCCCATGACCAGGGAAATTTTTCTTAGCATCTCATGGTTCTTGCGCCAGGGCTCGAAGCCGAGCACTTTGGCCGAACCGGAGGTCGGGTGCATGATCCCGGTCAGTATTTTGATAGCAGTAGTCTTGCCTGCACCGTTAGGGCCGAGGAAGCCGACGATCTCGCCTTGGCGGATAGAGACCGTCATCTCGGACAAGGCGGCGATGGAAGTGTAGTTGGGCTTGAATACGGATTTGAGCGCGCCCATGGCACCAGGTTGACGCTTTGCGACCCGGTACACCTTGCTGAGGGAATCAGTCTGGATCGCGAGCATTGGCTTCAGATTACCCGCAGGTTCAAAACGGCCACTGTTTCACGTGAAACAAGTCAGGATCGATCATGATGATCCAAAGCGACGGCACCGACGACAACAAATAGGAGTCGATCCGGTCCAGAACGCCGCCGTGGCCAGGAAGCACGTTTCCAGAGTCTTTGACACCTGACAGCCTCTTTAGCCTGCTTTGAAGCAGATCCCCGACCTGGCCGACCACCCCTGTGCTCAATCCGAGCAAGAGGGCGGTCAACATGCCTCCACCAAGCCAGTTCACCAACAGAAACGACGCCAACATGCACCCTACTAGGTTGGCGATGCCGCCTTCCCAGGTCTTTTTTGGGCTGATCGTGGGCGCCATCAACCGATGACCCCACTTGCTCCCAACGAAATAGGCCGCTGAGTCGCCAACCCACAACGGGACAAGTGCGAAGAGGATTGGTCGGACGCTCACTTGATCGAACTGAAGAATGACTGATCCACAGAGGATCAAAGCGACCGCGAACCCGGAACAAAGCCAAAAAGAGAGGATCCAGTGGTAAGTCTTTTTGTTAGGTTGCCATACTAATAGCGAAAAGGCTCCCATGACCCAAAAGAAGGAAACGGCGAGTTCAGAGGAAACAGCCCCCCTCAGATAGAAGGAAAAGGACACAACCAATGCCGCTATAGCAAACGATACAGGATGCGTTGCCGTCATTCTTGCTAACTCCCTGGCTGACAAGAAAAACGCGACAGCAAGGAGGGCAACGACTCCCCAGGGTTCACGCCAGAGCAAACAAAACAGGGTCGATGTTGCTGCAACGACCCCGGTCATGATGCGCTTGCCCATCAGAGCAAGGATACTGTAACGGCCCTACGGATTGACGACGATCTTGATCGTTGTGCTGGCGGGCTTTTTGAGCCCGTACTCGTCTTGGGCGGTCACGGTCACTGTGTAATTGCCAGGCTTCATGAATCGCCTAAGGATCGCCTGACCCTCTGTGTCGACCTGGATTCCGTCCTTGTCGTCAAAGTCCCAGGTGTACTTGAGCATAGTGGATCCTGCCGTCCCATAACCGATGAGTTCGATCGTATCGCCAAGAGCCAGGTTCATTTCGCGCACGTTCGGCTCGATGTAAATCGGTGTCCGGTCGCTCGTGATCTTGATTTCGCCAATGTAAAAAGAACTATACGTGTCGCCGGAAAACGACATTGACTTTATCTGCTTGTTCGTGCGTTCAAACCCCGCGATCGCCCCCAAAGGGATGCCGATCGTCTTCCAACCCCTTGTGTCTGTGGTCGCGCTCGAAAGGTCAAAGTAGACTTCCGAACGGAGGTCGTCAGCAGTGGTGATGATGCATCTCACCTTTCCAAGGTTTTCCTTAAAGTAAATTTCGACCCTTTTCAAGGCTCCAGGGTTTGTGGAATCATCGAGGGAACTGCGATTGTTAGTCTTCGTTGTTTTCACGCCGCCGCTGTCCTTCTCAGCACTCATCGTCAGGTTCAAAGTCGGGGCCTGAAGCGTCAACATGAGCATGTTCGAAGGGTCGGCGGCAAAGGTCGATAGATCCCTCGGCACGGTAAAGAGCATGGATCCACCCTGGTAAAAGTTCCGTGTCGATATCCTGATCGAGCGCGTCCCGTCGTAAACGAGTTCGTTCGTTTCTGCGATCGTGCCCGATCCCCAAGGGTACAGGCGCATTTTCTGGTCTCCCAAGGCGTCAGTTGGCTTATAAATGTACTGGGCCATTCCGGTCGCGGAGGCCATTGTCAGAACGATGAACGGAAGGAACTTGGGTTGAATTTTCATTGCTTTGTTGCCCTCGGCTGGTTCAATTAGGTTAGGCGGGCGATTTTGGTCGCGCGGCCTGTATCTGATTCGACGTCTATTACCACCCCTGAGATTACACCAGGTTGGGCCGCAACTTCGAATCTTGAAGGAATTCCGGTCAAAAACTTATTCAAGACGATGTCCTTGTCCATGCCGATGACGCTTGGCCACGGGCCGCACATGCCGACGTCCGTGATGTAAGCAGTTCCGCCTTGCAACACCCTTTCGTCTGCTGTTTGAACGTGGGTATGGGTTCCAAGAACGGCCGTCGCGCGTCCGTCCAGGTGAAACCCGAACGCGATCTTCTCGCTCGTCGCCTCACAGTGGAAGTCGATCAGGACGTGCGGAGTGCCCAGGTCAGGCAAAAGGAGGTCGATCGCCCTGAACGGATCGTCGTAGGCGTCCATGAAGACCCTCCCGCACATGTTGACGACCGCGAGGCTGATATCGGCCTTCTCAATCACGATGGCCCCCCTGCCTGGGTTGCCCCGAGGAAGGTTGTGAGGCCGCACGATCGGGGCGCCAGAGTCAAGGTAGGGGTAGATGTCCTTACGGTTGAAGGCGTGGTTGCCAAGGGTAATGGCATCGACTCCTTGCTTGAGAAGGTCCTGGGCGATGTCGGGGGTGATTCCGAACCCGCTCGCCGCGTTTTCGCCGTTGGCGATGACGAACAAGGGCTCAAACTGGTCAAGGAGTCCCGGTAGCGCCCCTTCCACGGCTTGGCGACCAGGACGACCTACAATGTCGCCTAGAAACAGGATGCGGTAACTTTTTTGGGCCAACAGTTCAGGATACTCGTTAGAGCCCAGGCTCGAACCCGAAGACTTCTTCAAGCACGGACGCAATGGCGTCCTCGTCGAACCCTTTGGCTGAGAGCCGGGCCGCTGCCTTTTGGAGGTCGCCGCCTCTGCCTTTCACGCGCTCGGCTTCTGCCTGGGCTGCAGTCCGCTCGTTTTCTGGGGTGAGCGACCCCATGGCTTCCTGGATCGTTGCCAGGGACGCGCCCCTCGCCTTCAGTTCCATCTCTAGCCTTAGGCGACCTTTTGGGCGTTCACCTTTCGCCAGTTCGACGGCTCTTTCAGCGATCCGCGAGTCTTTAACGTGCCCTTGGCGGACAAGGCTGGCGACCACGCCTTCAACTTGGCGGGCATCGAACCCTTTGGTTAGAAGCCTCGTATTAATCTCAGTAACTGTGAGGTCGCGGCCCCGAAGAAGGCGAAGCGCCGCTTGCATCGCCTGCTGGTAGACCTCGGGGCCACGCTCGGTCATTTTTCTATGGCAGCGACAATGGCTGGGTCAACGACGGCGGGCCTAGGCGGGGTGATGATGGCTTTGACCTGGACCAGCATGGCCTCGAACGTCTCAGGGTTCTCGTCGAGGAAGTTCCTGGCGTTGTCTCGGCCCTGGCCGAGGCGGGTCTCGCCGTAGTTGTAATAGGTGCCGGCCTTGCCGACGATGCCGTTTTCCACCGCAAGGTCGAGAAGGTCGCCAGAGGCGCTGATGCCCTTGCCGAATATCATATCGAACTCGGCCTGCTTGAAAGGCGG
>CAYYZP010000032.1:0-1649 GCA_964476165.1 uncultured Fimbriimonadaceae bacterium | reverse complement strand
CTTGCCGCAGAAGACTCTCGACGGAATGCAAAAGGCGCGCACTTTTGGTAGCGGGATCGAAACACAAGGCCAGTTGTTTCTCGGCGGCATGGATCAGGCATTTCACACCGAGGTCTCAGGTGTTGTTGATACGACGAAATTGTGCAACGAAGTCTATGAAGAGATGACGTTGTACAAGAGCGTCCCTGGCACGTATTTCCAAGGGGCTTTTGGTCATTTGGTCGGCTATGAGGGGGCTTACTACGGATATTTGTGGTCGCTCGTTTATGCGCAGGATTTGTTTACTCGGTTCGAATCGAAAGGCGTGTTGAGCCCAGAGGCTGGCATGTTCTATCGAAAGAACATCCTTGCGCGGGGGGGGTCGATGGATGAAATGGAACTCTTGCGCAACTATCTCGGCCGCGAGCCGAACAATCTCGCGTTCTTGAGGCACCTTGGGTTGGGGAGATAAGTCGGAAGTCATGCTTACTGTGCGCCTCTTTGAACCCCGCGACCAAGGGGCCGTAGTTAAGATCATCAAGACGGTCTTCGACGAGTATGGTTTTGGATGGGAACCGGACGGGTACACGAGAGACGTCCACCAAGTTCTAGAGTTTTATGGCCCTCCTGACAATTCGTTTTGGGTGGGGGAACTTGCGGGCGTAGTGATTGGCTGTGGCGGGCTTCTCACATTTGCCAAGTTGCCCGGAAACGTAGGCGAGACAATAGAGCACGATGGCCAAGTCCGCGTCGCGGCGACCGATTGTGAACTCATGAGGCTTTATGTCCTACCCGCCGGGCGCGGAAAGGGAGTTGGAACGGGTCTCCTGAACGCGATTATTGATGACGCCTGCTCAAGGGGCTGCACACTCATGGAGATTTGGAGCGACTTTAACTTAAAGGACGCCCATAGGATGTATGAGCGACTTGGCGCAAAGGTCGTCGGACAAAGGCTGTGTCCCCCACCCGACGAGGACCCCGAATGGGGCATAGCGCTTCCCCTTTAAATGATCAAAGGCGCCCGGATTTCTCCGAGCGCCTTTGATCGAGGGTCTTAGTTGCCCCCACCCTTGCCAGTCTTCGCGGTTCCGGTCGCATCCTTCTTGTCGCGCAGCGCTTTCATCTTCTCTTTCATCAGAGACTCATACTTTGCGAAAGTTTTATCGCCCATGATCGTTTTGAGTTTCGCGTTGTACTCTTCGCGCGACTTTTGAAATTCGGCGCGCATCTTTTCTCGGTCGGCCGTCTGTCCAGCAGCCTTTGCCCTTTCGCCGTTGGCCTTCATTTTGTCGGCGCGCGCCTTGTTCAGGGCTGCGATCTCTTTTGTCTGTTTTGCGTTCAATTTAAGCGTGGCGAGCACTTCCTTTTGAACCTCGAGCATCTTGGCTCCTCGGCCCTGTCGAGCTTCGTTCGTGCCTTTATCGGGCTTCGCGACTCCCGGAGTCTGGGCGAAAGCCGTCCCGAAGGCGGTCAAAATGGCGAAAAGAGCAACGGTCTTGGTGAGTTTCTGAATCATTTCTTACCTCGTCTGAGGGAGTTAACGCCATTGGTGGTTGGAAGTTCAATCCTCTTGATTTTGGCCTAGCGAGTTTCCAATCCCTCCCCCGATCAGCAATGGCTGAACATTTTCCAGGCATCTCCCGGTCGGGGGAGGATGGGAGAGAGCCTAA
>CAYYZP010000031.1:0-5907 GCA_964476165.1 uncultured Fimbriimonadaceae bacterium | reverse complement strand
TCGCGGCCACGAGTGCCTTCTGCCTGGTAGCCCGTGAACAGAACAACGGTCGTGGGGTCGGATAGCCTGGCTTTGAGATGGTGCAAGACGCGCCCGCCGTTGATCATGCCGCTGCCCGCGATGATCATCATCGGGCCGTCCGCGTTGTTGAGCGCCTTCGACATGTTCTTGTCGCGGACGAAGCGGACGAGGTCGGGCGAAAGCGGCGTTTTTCCCTTGCTCAAGTGGATTTTCATCTCTTTGTCGTGGTCTTCGGTGTGGGAGGCGTAGAGGAGCGTCGCCTCGTTCGCCATCGGACTGTCGACAAAAATCGGAATGCGTGGAATGCTCCCTTTTTCGATCAAGAGATGGATGTCGTACAGCAGTTCTTGTGTGCGACCGATCGCGAAACTCGGCACGATGACGACGGACTTGTTGCGCGCGCAGTCGGTGATGATCTGTTGCAGCCGTTCCAACGAGTCGTCGGCGGGGTGCTGCTTGTCGCCGTAAGTACTTTCCATGACCAACAGGTCGGCGGCTGGGACGACCGAAGGATCTTTCAGGATCGGGCGGTCGTATCGGCCGATGTCGCCGGACATGACGAGGATTTTTCCGTCAGGAAAAGTGAGTTCGATGTGCGACGCACCGAGGATGTGCCCTGCCGGGAGGTAGCGGGCGACGACGCCAGATGGAAGTTCGAGCGGTTGGTGATAGTGGACTTTGCGGAGAGATTTCAGCGCGACGTACGCGTCCGACTCGGTATATAGAGGCATCGCGGGCTCGTGGCTCGATGTGTGGTGCCTGTTGTGATAGCGCGCGTCTTCTTCTTGGAGCCGTCCGCCGTCGGGGAGGCTGACGTTCGCAATCCCGATGGTGCCCGCCGTCGCGTAGACCGGTCCCTTGTAGCCTTCTTTAATCAGCCTCGGCAACAGCCCCAAATGGTCCATGTGCGCGTGGGTGAGCAAGACTACGTCGATATCGTTGGGGGCGAACGGGAACGTCTCCCAGTTCCGGCAGCGCACTTCGTGCGGGCCCTGGAAGAGGCCGCAATCGACCAAGATGAGTTTGTTTTCAACCTTGATGAGGTGGCGCGAGCCCGTGACTGTGCGCGCGGCGCCGTCAAACAAGATCGAACGAGGCATGGCACAGTATGTCGCACGGTAACATCTTCTTGTGTTGACGGCGTACGTTGCTCTCATCGGGGGGACAGGCATTGGGTCGCGGTTGGCGGCTTTCGGGGGGAAGCAGATCGTGGTTCCGACGGCGAATGGAGCGTTACGCGGGAAGATTTTCGAGTCGGGGGCGATCCGGTTCATCGTGGTATCGCGGCACGCTAAAGGCCACGCGACGCCGCCACACTCAGTGCCGTATCTAGCCATCGCGCACGGACTTAAGGCGGTGGGTGTGAAGGGCTGTTTTGCTACTGCCGCCGTTGGGAGCCTGCACGACGATTGGCCGATTGGGACTCTGGCCGTGTGTACGGACATGATTGATTTTTCTGCGCGCAACACGACTGCGTTTAGTCATGGCGTGAGGCACACGGACTTCAGTTTGCCTTTTCCATTGTCCGGCGTCATGTCGAAGAGCCTTGGTGCGCGGGCGAAGCACCCGTGCGTCTATGCGAACGTGAACGGGCCGCGCTATGAGACGCCAGCAGAGGTTCGTTTCTTTTCTGAGGCAGGCGCGGACGTGGTGGGGATGACGGCAGGTACTGAGGCGATTGCCATGCGCGAAGTGGGGATCAAGTATGGTTGTCTCGCTATCGTGACCAACTTGGCGTGCGGGGTTGCGAGCGTCGAGCCAGACCATACACAGGTGAGCGCGGTGGTCGAGTCGCACGCGGAAGTCATCGTCGACGCGTTGATGGCCGTGTCGAAGAAAATGCGATGAACCTACCTCGCCGGACGTTGGTCGTTGCGCTTTCGCTCACTCCTGGGATCGGCGGGAAGACGGTGACGCGAGTTTTGACGCGGAACGATCTGCTCGGTCGGTCTAATGACGAGTTTCTTCGGATGGGGGAGGCGGCGCTGATCGAGGAATATCGGGTCCCTCGAAAGGCCGCCGGTGAGTGGAATCGCGGGGCGAAGAAGAGGATTAGCGAGGCGGAAGCGTTGCTCAAGAGGCTTGAGGGGTATCCGATAGAGATATTGACTTCGGCCGACGCGCACTATCCTCGGGCGATCGAAGAGATCGATCCTGATCCGCCGGGAGTTCTTTTTCTATATGGGAACACGCGGTTGCTGAAATCGACGACTTTTTGCGTGCTGTCTTCGCGCAAGTCGAACGATCAGGAACTCGTTTTGATTGAAAAACTGGTCGAGGACGGGGTGCTGGATGCGGGGGTGCTCGTTTCCGGTCACGACACGCCCGAGTATCAGCGTGCGGCGGTGGTTCCTCTCCGGTGGGGGGCGCCGCGCATTCTCGTATTGGACCAAGGGTTTTTTCATGTGTTCGGCGAAGAGTTGACAGAAGAGCCTTTTAAAGCGGCGCGGTTATGGCGCTACAAGTTCGATTCGAAGACGGATCTCGCGGTGACGTGGGTGAGTCCCGAACAGCCGTATCACAAGAACAGCAACCGGATGCGGGACCGGCTGGTGGCGTCTCTCTCGTCGCGGCTTGACCTTGTGCGCGTGTCGCCTGGCGGGAACATGGAGCGGCTGGCTAAATTGGCGCTCCGCGCTGGACGGCGGGTTCGAATTAATTCATTGGCAGAGCAGAAGGACGCGCTTGTTGCGCTTGGCGCGCAGCCGATGGCTCAGTGAACGACGTTGACGCGCGCGGTGCGTCTGGCGATCAACTTTCTTCTTGACCAAGCCTCTGCAGAAAAAGTGTGCGGGCCCTCTGACAGCCTTGAGGAGCCGATGGTGACGAACCATTTCGATTTTCCTTGGCCTTCGTAGAGGAGTTTTCCATCGACCTTGAAGCGCATTTTGATTTGCGCGTCCGTGGACTTGCACCAGACGGAGAGATCGATCTTTCCGTAGACCGTTTGTCCGTTTTTAAGGGGCATGGGGCCGAGCGGCACGTTTGCGAGCGGGTCGAGGGAAGCATTGACTGGCGTTGCGAAAAGAGTCGCGCCGAGCGGTTCTGCTGGTGCGAACGATGCGGACTTCAGGAAATAATCGGGGAAAGTTACTTTGCGATAAGTGTTGAGGACGCTGGCGTTTTGTGTGACCGCGTAGTTGTTGTTCATGCGGTGATCGAGTTCCAAGTTGTTGCCGTTGAAATAACTGATGCACTTGACGCGCGGATATTTTCTTGGCAGGGCGGAGTAGAGGCCATAGAGGTTTCGCTCGGCGAAGTCGGCGTCGCTCCTTTGTTCTAGCGCTGAAAAGTGCGTCGTGCCGTATTCTCCAATCATGACGGGTTTTCTTGCGCCGTACCTTTGGTAGACGTAGTCTAGCATTTCGGTCGGATGGATCTTCCGTGCGGGCATTTTCGGGTTTTGGTCGAAGAAGGTGACGCTGTACATGTTCACCCCCACCCAATCGACATAGTCGTCGCCAGGGTAGTAGGATGAGATCGGCGCTATGGGCGTCGTGTAAGGGCACCAAACCATCGCGACGTTCGGGGCTGTCTGCTTGACTTTTTTCGCAACGAGGCGGAACTTTTCTTTGTAGAGCGCGGGGTCTTTGCCGTACTCGACCCATGTGCCGTTCATCTCGCTACCGAATCGGAGGAAGATTTTCGCCTTGGTGTCTGCCATGTCTTGCGCCAGAGTCGTGAGGTATTCGTCGTCGAAAACGTATTGGATTCCGCGATTGGGCTCGAGTGCGATGTGAACGATCTTGCCCTGCATGGAGAGATAATTGACCCAGTCCTTTGGGAGAGGACGCCCGTAACCAAGGTAGAAGAAGTACGTGGCGTGCTGGTTTCCGACGACAGTTTCGAACTCTTCTGGCAAGCGCCGTATGCGTCCTAGCGAGTCCGCGTACGTTTGCTTTAATGTCGAGTCCTGATCGATGTAGGCTCCCAAGAAACAGCCGTACAGCGGCTCATACTTCGCGCCTGTGTAGTTGTCCCTGATCTCATTGAGCGTAGGTTTTCGATCAAGGTAAAGATCAAACCCGGGCAGTTCTGCAATCACACACGCGCCGGTCGCGAACACAAGGAGCAATGCGGCGGCGCGTGAACGCTTGTAGAAAGACATCGGAATCAATATACCTTTAGGCCGATTCTTCCACGGAACCGCTCGTGGATTCCACTGCTTTCACCAGGATGAGCCAGCCGACAAGTCCCGAGGCGACTGAGCCAATGAGAATTCCCAGTTTGGCTGCTGCGTCCAGTTGCGATTCGCCAAAGGCGAGACCGGAAATGAACAGAGACATCGTAAAGCCGATGCCGCCGAGAAATGCGACTCCGACGACGTGGCGCCAATTGACATTTGTCGGAAGAACTGCGATCCCAACCTTGACGCTCAGCCAAGAAAAGAGCGAAATCCCGATTGCCTTTCCGAAAAACAGCCCGAGTGCGACACCAGTGGTCACTGGTTCAATCAATGCATCAGTGGTCGTTCCCCTCAGCACAATCCCTGCGTTTGCAAGGGCGAACAATGGCACGATTAGATAGTTGACTGGCACGTTGAGCGCGTGTTCAAGCCTCTGAAGCGGTGGCTCTATTTCTTCAAGTGGGATTGCAGTCGCTTTCTTCGTATTCGGCGCTTCCTCGATAAGAGTTGAGAACATGCCACCTTCGTTTTCAAAGCTTTCTATCGACACGCGGGGTTCATCGAGAGGAGTCGCTTCTCGTTTTCTGATGCCAACAGGAATCGTCATCGCGAGCAGCACGCCGGCGACCGTCGCGTGCACACCTGAAAACTTCATTGCGAGCCACATGAATATTCCGATCAGGATATAAGGGGCTAGGCTCCGAATCTTGAGCCAGTTCAATGCCATCAAAAAAAGAAGTGCCCCTCCCACGGCGGCGAGGAGAGCAATGTCAATCTGTTCTGAGAAGACCAGAGCGATCACTGTCACCGCGCCTAGGTCGTCGACGATCGCCAGCGCCGCGAGAAACACTTTGACTCCTAGCGGCGCGCGAGTTCCAAGGACTGCGAGCACACCGAGAGAAAACGCAATGTCGGTCGCCATTGGGATCGCCCACCCGTTCGCCGACGGCTTGCCTTCATTGAACGCTACGAAGACGAGCGCGGGAACGATCATCCCCCCCACCGCGGCAACAATCGGTAGCGCGGCGCTCTTGACACTTGACAACTCGCCGATGATGAACTCCCGCTTGATCTCTAGGCCAACGAGCAGGAAGAAGACAGCCATCAGCCCGTCATTGATCCACTCTTTCAGCGAAAGTGACCCTAGCGGGGACTCCCATATCTGTGAATAGGGCTCGCTCAAACTGGAGTTTGCGCAAACCAGCGCAACGAGGGCGCACACAAGCAGAACGACGCCGCCCGACGCCTGAGTGCGCACAAACTCCACCATCGGACGAATGATCCGACGCCGGACTAATCCGCCGTTGCTAGCCATCGATCCACCGATTTGATTCTAGCAGACCCGTTCAAGTGCCATTTTTGTGCGTGCAATGATCTCTTCAATGGTTTCCAAATCGGAGATAAGCGGCGGTGCGAAGCGGAACGTGCGACTCCTTGTTTCCTTTGTAAGGATTCCGAGATCGACGAACGCCTTTGTAAGCGCGTAGGAATCGACGTGGTCCGCGACCTCCATGCCGACGAGCAGGCCGCGCCCGCGAACGTCGATGACCGCTGGACACGCAATCGATTCGATGCCCTTTTTCAGGACTGCACCGAGCCGCGCGCTGTTTCCGGCGTAGTCCTTGGTCTCCATTTCGGCCAAGGAGGCGAGGGCGGCAGCAGAAGCCAAAGGATTACCGCCGAACGTGCTGCCGTGGTCGCCCGGAGTGAACACTTCCATGACTTGCCTTTTGCCCACGGCGGCAGAGACGGGCAGCATC
>CAYYZP010000030.1:0-3757 GCA_964476165.1 uncultured Fimbriimonadaceae bacterium | reverse complement strand
TCTGAACCTAGGTGGGGTCAAACCTGAGGAGGTGCATCGTGGCCAACTGCTCGGACAGCCAGGAAACGTGTGGCCGACCAGCATGATCGACGCGAAGGTGCAGTGGCTGCCCGGCGTCACCATCAAGCACGGTTCGCGCGTGCGCGTGTCGATCGGTTCCGACGAAGCCATCGCAAAGGCGTTCCTCAACGACGGAGACCCTGCGTTGCTCCAACTTCGATTTGAACGTCCGGTGGGGGTAGCAAAGGGACAGCCAATGATCGTGCGTCGCTATTCGCCACCGGAACTCGTCTGCGGAGGCAAAGTGACGGTTCCTCAGGCGGTGCTTCGCAAAAAGAACCAGGTGTCGACGACCATTGATGGGGGACTCAGCATCGAAGAGGCGATCGAGCAAGCAGTCGAAGCGTCCAAGTCTGGGATCACGACCGAGGAAGTGTGCCGCATCGTGGGATCGAGCGCCCAATCGCTGGGAAAGACCATCGAAGAACTAAAGTCAAATGGGAGACTGCTCGGATTTGCAGGCATGTGGCTGACCAAAAACCAGTTCGACAAAATGAGCACAGGAATTGTCAATGCGCTGCAAGGGCTCCACGACCAAGCCCCCACCCAACTGTTCCATCCGCGAGAACTCGTGATGAAAGCAGCAGGCTCAGAGTGGACGGCCAAACCACTCGACCGCCTGGTCTCGCACTTGGAATCGACCGGCGCGCTGCGCGTGCAAGGTACGGGTATCGCCCTTGCAGGTTTCACTCCCCGTTTCTCAAACCGGCAACGGGAACTGCTCCAAAGAGTGATGGCAGAACTTGGATCGCGGGGGCTTTCTGTACCGAGTATAGAAGAAGTCGCCGGTATTCTCCGCGTCCCCCACCAGGCCGTCGCGGAGATCATCAAGATTGGAATCGGCGCGGGTGAGATCGTGAGGGTCGAAGAAGGGATGTTCTTTCCGCGCGCCCTTATTGAGTCAACGATCAAGAAGACGCAAGAAACCTACGCGGGAAAGCAGTTTGCCGCGTCCGAGTTCCGCGAAGTCATGGGGACGACGAGAAAATATGCGATCCCGCTGCTCGAGTATTTCGATTCAAAGGGCGTCACCAAGAGGATCGGAGACAAACGGATCGTCATTAACTAAAGTGGATCAGCGCTTCTTCGAGCGACGGTTCCTTAATGACGACCGAGTGGACAAGACCATAGCCGCTCAGAAGGAGACGCGCGGCGACCTCCTTCCCGTCGTCGCTTTGGAACACCAAACGTCTGCCCGAAACGCGGACGTTTATTGAAAACGGTTCGACCATCGAAGCGACCGTGCTGAGGTCGTCTGCCTCGACGATGATCTCAGTCGGCTCGACGCTCCTCACGAGTTTTTCAACTGGGCCGGCATATTTGACCTGCCCCATCTGGAGGACGATGATGTTGCCCAGCCGTTCGGCGAGTTCCGGCCTGTTTGTCGTGACTAAGAAGGCGGTGCCCTCTTCGGCGAGTCTGAAAATCTCCTCGAACGCGCCATCGAGCGCCCACGGATCGAGGAGATCGAGGTGCCCATCGATGAGCACGAGGTCCGCGTCCGATAGGAGCGCGGGAAGGAGGTCACACGCCACGACCATTCCTGGCGTTAGTTTTCCGAGCGCGATTCCTTTCACGTCCCAAAGCCCGAGCGCTGCGAGCGCGTCCGCGATCCGCCTTTGGCTGCCTTTGCTCGCACTCGCCTTGGCGACCCCGAAAGGCGTCTGCCGCGTCTTGCCACTGCTGTACTGCGCAGCCATCGTGGTGCCTTCTCTTAGGATCGAGCCGCAAGCGGGCTTTTCTTCACCGAGGATCGTTTCCAGAAAAATTGTCTTTCCTGAGCCTGATTTTCCAACGACGGCATAAACGTCTCCGCCGCGAAGTTCGAGATTGAGAAGTTCACCTTCGTTTGAAAGGGCGAACTTGTCAAGAACGAGAACGGATTTGGGTTTGACGATCATCCGACGATGGTCAACTCCTTTGGAAACTTGGTCAAGACTTCTGGCCCGGTGGGGGTGACGAGGATGTCGTCCTCGATTCGCACGCCTCCAAAACCCTCAAGGTAGACTCCTGGTTCGATGGTCCAGACCTGGCCCGCTTCTAGGGTGTCTTTCGACGATTGAGAGAGGTTTCCAGGGTCATGGACATCGCGGCCAAGTCCGTGGCCAAGCCCGTGGACGAAATACTCGACAAGTCCGCGCTTTGCGAGCGAATCGCGGGCAACCTGGTCGAGGGCGATTCCGGTGATACCGACTTTAGCGGCCCCGATCGCGGTGCTCTCAGACTCGAGAACGGCGGCATAGATATCTTGGTGCCTCTTAGATGCTCCCCCCACCACGAACGTCCTTGTGATGTCGCTGCAGTATCCGTTCAACTTCGCACCGAGGTCGAGCGTCACAAAATCGCCTCGTTCTAGCCGCTTTTCGGTGGCGTGTCCGTGCGGACGCGCGCTGTTCGCGCCGCTGACTGCGATAGGAGTGAAGGCGATCTCGGCGCCTTGCTTTTTAATAAAGAACTCGATGTCGAGTTGCAGGTCATATTCGCACACCCCCACCTGGATCATGCGCGAAACGTGGGTAAGGCAGGCGTCAGTTATGCCGCACGCGGCCTTGATCTTCTCTACTTCTGCGGACGTCTTGATCATTCTGAGTGCGCGGACGAGGTCCGGTGCTACCTCGAGCGCTGTTCCGTTCATCGCCCCTTTAAGCGATTGCCACGCGCCATAGGAGACGCTCTGCTCGAAGCCCAGAGAGTTCACCGCAAACTCTTTGGCATGGTGCGCGACGAACCCGTCCATCGACTGAGGCCGCTTGTAGATGGCGACAGGCATTTCTTTGACTTCCGATCCTGCCTGGATCGTGTACCGGCCGTCGGTCAAGAACACAGCGTCCTTTTCCGTGACGAGTACGTTCCCGGAGGATCCTGTAAAGCCCGTGAGCCATTGGACGTTTGTGAGATCGCTGACGACGAGCGCAGAGACTCCGCTCGCCGCCATCGATTCTCGAAGACGAAGCAAGTTGCTCATATCGACTCCCTTTCTAGGGTGTGGAGCGCGCGGAGCGCGAGGATGTAACTTTCTGCTCCAAACCCAGAGATCGAGCCAACGCAAATTGGCGCGACAACGCTCACTCTGCGGAATTCCTCTCGAGCCTGGATGTTGCTCATATGGACTTCGATGACCGGAAGGCGGACGCTAGCGAGCGCGTCACGGAGCGCGATGGAGTAGTGTGTGAGTCCTCCGGGATTGATGACGATCGCTTGCGCCCACGTGCGGTGTTCCTGGATCGTGTCGATGAGCACGCCCTCGTGGTTCGACTGCAGAATCCTGACATCGAGACCCATCTCATCTGCCGTCTTCTTGATTTGTTCATCGATCTCGCTCAGAGATTTCTTGCCGTAAAGTTCCGGTTCACGGAAACCCGTGAGATTGATGTTGGGCCCGTGGAGGACCAGTACGTTCAGGCGTTGTTCACTCATGAGTTTCTTCTTCCAATTCGATCACGACTTCTGGAATACCGTTTTTGACCGGGTACTTCGTGCCGCACTTTTTGCACTCCAAATGTTCGTTGCAAACTTCGAGAGGAGGTCTTTCCTCGCACTTTGGGCACGCCAGTACTTCAAGCAACCGCTTATCGATCATGCGATCACTTCGCGATAAACTTCCACGGTCTTGCGCGCCGTGTCCTCCCATGAGAACGATGTCAGCCTTTGCCTGCCCCGATTTCGCAACTCGGATAATTTACTCGAATCTGAAAGC
>CAYYZP010000029.1:0-10795 GCA_964476165.1 uncultured Fimbriimonadaceae bacterium | reverse complement strand
CATCCGCTCGTGCATAGTCTCGATCCCCGCCTTGGCGAGATCGTTGGCCACGGCGCGGCGGAGAGCATCGCCGGAAAGCGTGATCGAGTTTGAAATGATGAGCGCGAACGTGATCCCCAAAATGATGAGGATGCCCATTATGATGATGGCGATGACCAGCGTCTGGCCGCTTTGCCTGCCAGTACGCGCTTTGGTCTGCCTGTTCCTAATCACCATGTCGATCTGATCCTAGCGGAGGAAGTTCCTCACGCGGGCCGAGCCCTTGACGGTGACCACTTGGGCGAACTCCACGTTCGACTGCGGAAAGTTCTTGATGGTCAACACGACTTCAACCGTGTCGCCCGTGTCGTAGTCCACGACGAACCGATCGTTAGGCTCTGTAAATTGGAACCTGTAACCGACGAATATGTTCCCTACTGGGAGCGGTTCGCCGAACTTTGAGTTGAATTCGACGTATCCGGCCCTGTACTGGGGCTGGAGGACCGCTGAGACGAAGTCGTCGGGGTCGAATGCCTTTGGGTCATAACTGGGGGCGGTCGGGAACACGGTCTCCCAGTCGGGTTCGGGCATATCGGTGTAGTTAATATAGTACTGGTTCGCCCCGACGGGACGGCTCGCGATCCGTGAATAGCGGACGAGCGTGCCGTATCCAGGGCCGGGGCGCTGGTCTGGACCGTAAACGTAATCCGAGCCCGGGGTGACGACAGCGCGTGTCGTTCCATTGAGCCTGTTCAACGGGCTTGGGACGCCGCCAGGCTGCATGATCTGGCCCAGATAGATGTAGCGCTTTGCGAACCGCGCGCGGTCGAGCGTCGCCGCGAAATCGTTCCATCTTTGCCAGATGTTGTTAAAGCGGTTGTTGATGGTGCGGTACGTATCGGTGAAGACCCAAGGAGAACCGAGGACAGAAACGTCCACGTCGCTGTTGGGGGTCTCCGCTGGACCGATGTCGACTCCCGGATCAGCGCCGTCGGAAGGAAACCTGTTGTCGGGTTCTGCAAACGGGCCCGTGTCGTCGTCGCCGACGTCTTTGATGTCGAAGTTCGCGGCGATAATGCCGTTGATTGGATCGACCACTGCCGCGATCATCAAGTCAACGTGATCGACATCGATCCGTGCGCCAGCGAGACCGTTGGCCACGTTGATCGCGTCGGCGGAATCGATGGCTGCCGTGAACGGATATGGCGTTCCTCGCTTTTTAAGGAGATTATAAAGTTCTGAGTCAAAGAGCGCGACTGGCACATCGACGCTGCTAATCTGTCCATAAAGAACCCCGTTCCCGCCCCTGGTCCTCGAACGGATTTCTAGATAAGGGAAAGCCGCCGCTGATGCTGGTCGGGCACCGCCGCCTGAAGAGGCTGCGCCTGATCCGGCTGGTGCGACATAGGTGCCGGGATAAATCTTGACGATGTTGCCGCTCCACTGGCTGAACTCGGTGCGGTACGTTTCCGGGCCGATCTTGAGCGGGTTGTCAGTCTCGTCACCGATCTTGACTCCGCGCTGGCCCTTGACGGATTCGTCGCTGATCTGCCTCGGCTGAAAACGGATTAGAGGCACGAATCCCGCGCGCGCATCGGCGAACTGCATCCTCCTCGTTGTTCCCGTCGCGGCGTCAAAGCGCATGACGGTCTTTGCTTGGATCATGTCGTAGCGGCTCAACTGCGTGACGATGTTCCCCCTCTCCTTCCAGTTATTGATGCGCGCTACTTTTTGCAGTCCTTGTGCGTTGAGAGCGCCTGTGAGGTCGACGTCTGTCGCTGCAATTCTGAAAAAGTCAGGGTCGTCAAAGTCAGGCTGGTTGTCCGTATCAGCGTCTGCAAAGAACATCGTGCTCACGACGTATTGGCCCAGACCTTCATCGAACACCATCGGCTGGACCTCGGCGCGGTAGAGGACGAAAAGGTTGTCCGTTTGCTGGTTCTGATCCATGAGCACGCCGCTGTACGGATCGTTGTACGGGTTGTTGTCCAAGTCGCCGTCGCCATCGACATCGGCCAGCGGTGTGCGAAGGCCGATCCAATAGCGGACCATGCTCATGCCAGGGACTGCCGGAAGTTCGACCTGTCCTCGCGGGGCATCGTAGGTCGGGTCTTCCCTTCCTGTGTCGGGATTAATGAATGCGCCAGAGGGGCCGCGCTGGGGGTCGCCTTGCGCGGGAAGGAGAATGTCGATCTTGGTGCCAGGAAAATTAATAACACCAGAAGGAAGTTGGAGGTTGACGCCGCCTGCGGCCGTTGGATTAAATCGGACGCCAGCGGCCGTGCTGAGGTCTTCGATGATGAGGTTTTTGACCGTCCTGGCCACGGACTGGGCCTCGCTATAGGCTTGGCTCGCGCGCGTGAGATTGAATCCTTGGACCATTGGGATGGCGATGATGAGCAAGAGGACCGCCGCAACAGCGAGAACGACGACGAGTTCGATTAGTGTGAACGCACGTTTGGACTTCACTGCGGGTCACCTCCCAAAATGTAACTCTCCGCCTCGTGCCGCCGCCAGTTCTCGGCCCAGCCTTCCAGGCGCCGATAGTTTTCTTGTGGGTCTTGTGCGAGGCTGAACATGCTGTCGTTGTGCAGCACACGGACTGTCATCGAAGCGCCGCGCACGCGGCGCACGGCGTAGCCCATTGTGAAATCGAAAGCCGTGTTCGGGCCCATCCGATCTTGGAGGTCGGCTCGCGCATGGTCGACGACGTTGATGTTCTCAACGTCCTCAAGCATGACATTTTGGTCGCGCAGCACGTGCAGTTCAAACGGTGCGACTGTGTCGCGATAATAGATCTCCGCGATGTTGACGCGCTGTCCAAGGTCCGCAAGCGGGAAGTAAAGCGAGCGCGGGTCGCCTATCGGAATTCCGACTACCTCAGCACTTCCACCTACGTAACATTCGGAGACCTGCAGTCCGTTGGCCGCGACGATGTCTGTGATGCGATACCGCGCGGCAGAACGATAGACTTGGACCGACCACTCGCCTCTCGCCATGTAGAGCGCGCGGACGGCGTGGCCGGAGATGTCTTCCGTCACGACGAGCCACGGCGTCACAACGTTTCCTGTGGAGTACGCCACGGGGACCTGGACGGCGCCCCCACCCACGACTGTGTCTCGGAACTGGATATAACCTTTGGACTTATCGACGTAGTAGCCCGGAACTTCACCTCCCGCTTGCAGCAGGCCGACGCCTTGTGCGGCCGCGATCGGCGGTGGGGGCTTGATCGTCACGTTGGAGCCCGCTCCTGGAATGTTCCCAAGAATGATGCCGCCCGTGCTGAGATCGAGAAGCAAGAAGTCGTCGGTCCTCAGATCAAGTGCGCCTGCAGGGTCCATCGCGGGCCCGACGATGCCGAGACCGTTGTTCCTTCGTCCGTCCGCTCGGAAACCGTCGAACGGTTGCAGCCCACCCATGACGAGTTTGACTTCGCCCGGCTGGGGGGGGACGCGAAACTCGTCGCGGAGGATCCTCCAGTCATAGACCGTGTAGTCCGCGTTCGCGCGCAGCGGAACGGACACGCCTGCCTCGTTCTTGACCGTAAAGTTGAACGCCGCCGGATTGACGAGCAGGGTCCCGAACGCACCGTTCATGACCTGGTACTGGTACGGATTGATGGCATCGAACGCCAGTCCGAGCGGTATCTCTTGGAACAAGCGCTGCATCCTGACGCTTTCTCGATAGACGCTCCTGACGTTAGCCGGGTTATAAAGAGTGCGGCCATAGATGTCTGGTTGACCGACGAGAGCAGGCAGAGAGATGATCCAGTAGTTGTCCTCGATCGACGCGAACGGGGGGGGGTTGAACGGATCGAGCGAGAGCGAGACGACCATGTCGTACTGGTTTAGGCTCTCAATGAGCGGTGCTGGATCGGTGTCGTAGACGAACGAAAGCGCGATGCGCACGTCCTTGGTCTCGGCGGGACCGAACCAAACCTGGTCAAGGTCGGTGAACGGGCCGGCGGGGTTTGATCGTTCCGCTTCGACAAAATAAAACTCCCAGTCCCGCGCTTCGCCGAACGAGGCGGGAATGGGAGCGGCGGTCGCCTGGTCGCCCATTTTGCGCGTCATCTCGTTGCCGTAGACCTGGAGCACACCGGGCTCGCCGACGCCAGCCGGAAGAAGAAAATAGTAAATCGGGGCGAAGTTGAGGGAGACGAGCGAACCATAGTTGTCGTCGTTCGGAATAATGGGGTCTCCGGCGGGGATCGCGCGCGGCGCGGCGATCGTGTGGCTCTCACCGAACACCCGGCTAATCTTGTTCGCACCACCGACGCGGGTCCAGTCACCCAGGACTCCCGAGTCGAAGACAATGTTGCCCGTCGAATTAAGCCGGCCGATGCCAGTGATCGGATCGCGCGGCGGCATCAGGTCTCGCGTGGGCCTCGAAGCGTCGACGATGAATGCGAGTCCGGTGAGGGTGGGAATGTGCCGACCAGTCGCAATGTATTCGGGCATCTCTCCCTTTTTTGTTGCCTGCCTTTCTATTTCAGCAGTCGCGAGGGCCCCTGCGATCAGGTTTGCTCCGGTCGCGCGAAGGGCCGCGATGCCTGGCGGGAAGACTTGGACGAGCGCAAGGATTCCGACAAGGAGCACAACGATGACCACGAGGATCTCGATGAGCGATGTTCCTGTCGTCAGTCGTCTTTGCATGTGCTCGTCAAAAAAGGTCGTTCAATCCAGTGTTAATTAGCGGTCGGGTTCCCACCTTTTGTGCCGGTGGGGGCGGCGACGCTCGAAGGGGTCACGTCGGTGCGCCAAGACCGTTCGTTCAGCAAGTTCGACGGAAACATCTTTGCAGAGCCGCCGAGGTAGAGGACGATGTCCCGGCTTCCGACAGGCTTGCCCGCGCGGTCGAGGTCTCGGAAGTAACTGTTCCAGGTGATAACCGTGTCGTCGGGCGGGAACCCGTATCCGAGTTGGCGCGGATCGTCGCCGGAGTTGCCCGTCGTGCCTCCCCATTCAGTCCAGAACAACGAATACCGGAGTTCGTATCTTTTTCCTTGTGTGCCCAGATAACGGGGCCTTGCGGAACCGCCATACAGACATCCGTATGGACTGTTCGGATCGACGTTGTCGATCTCAGCAGAGTCGGGGACCTGTGCGATGTCGTAACCGCTTATGTTGTAAAAATAAAGCACCGGTGGATCGATTCCGATTCCGTCGTTGGCACCGTAGTTCGCGGCGACGAGCCCGTTGCCGGGACCATACGCTTGTCGCGAGTTGCAATCATCGTCTGCGGCACTCAGGATTCCGTCACCGTTCAGATCCCCCACCGCAGTTCCAATGTTGCGAGGGTCGCGCCTTGGATAGACAGCCGTGGTTCTCGCATCGAACGTAAACCTGTTGTACGCAGGCTGGAACACATTGAGATCAGTTACGCGCTTTGGAAACAGATAACTCTGCGTCTTGTCGGCTGGGATGACCTGACCCAAGTTCGGTCCACTTGTGTACAACGTCGCGTAGCCCAAGAGCGCAGGAGGGTAGCCGCCCTGGTCTGTATAGTACAACTGGAGGGCGGTCCGCAACTGATTCATCGCGGCCATGTCGTCGCTACGGTTCGCGCTGTCCTTGGCCCGACCATAGACGGGAAAGATCAGCGCGGCCAGAATCGCAATGATTGCGATCACGGCCAGCAGTTCAATCAGGGTAAAGCCCGAAAGGCGTCTCATCAAGATCTTCTCCGATGCCAGTCATTTGACTCCGGCAATCGTTAATTGTTCCTTCCGAGGAACCTAGGGTCCCAACTGCTTGACATAGGCCCGCCAAAGGCCCATCAACCAATCATTTGCCAGCAGGGCGACTAGGGCCCCAGCGGCCAGGTACGGTCCAAACGGAATTGTAGTCAATTCTACTACAGGCTCGTCCTCAATCTCCTCTATTGCATACGGGTTTTCGCCAAACCACCGCTCGTACATCTTGGGATAGAACAGCCCGATGATGTCGATGCAGAGGATGTAGCCGAGCCCGCACTGGAGGAGAGACTTGAGCGATTCGGCTTCTTGGGGCGGGTCTTCAACCATTTGGTCAGAGTCTTTTGACCTCCTGACGAGAATGGCCACGATGCCAAGGACGGCGCCTAAGACCACCGCGACGGCGAAGGACATGAGCGATGCGGCGGGTAAAAGAACTGAACCGATTCCCCGCGCCATCTTGATGTCGCCGTGCCCCATAGAGTCTCTTTTGAGCAAGAGGCGCCCGAAGAATGCAATGCCCCAAAGGGCGGCCCAGCCGACCAGCGCGCCTGCGATGCTGCTCGGAATCTCCCACAGCCAGGCTTCCGGCCTTGCCAAGAAAATCAAAGCAACGTTGAGGCCGAGGCCGATGACGAGCATTGCGCCGTTGACCTGGTCGGGAATGATGTAGTGGGCAAGGTCGGTGAAGATGGCGACAACGAGCGCCGAGGCGAAAAGCGCGTAAGCGATCGCATACGCGGTCGCAACGCCGTAAGAAAGTTGGTCCGTAGCGAGCGGGTCGCTACGGACGAAAAATATCTGGTACCAGATCACGGCCCAGAGCGTCGCGGTGATGAGTTCGACGACAACATACCTTGCAGGCACTTTTGCGCGGCAGTAGCGGCACTTGCCTTTGAGAGAAAGCCAACTGAAGATGGGAAAGAGGTCTAGCCAGCCCAGTTTGTGCTTGCAGGACGGGCAGTAATTGGTCACCGGCCGGTAGATCGAGAGCCCACGAGGCAAGCGATAGATGATGACGTTGAGGAAACTCCCAATAAACGCCCCTATCACAAATCCGACGATCCAGGTCCAAGCGGGAAACATTGCGCGTCAATGGAAGTAGACGGACGCCGGGGTGCATTTACTGCAACCGTTGACGCAAAGAAGGCCCGTGCGGACGTTCCGCACGGACCTTTTTGGTCGAGCGCCTAGCCTTCGAAGTCGCCCTGCGACAGTTTATCGATGACTTTGAGGAGCGGCGCAAACATCGAGATGACGATGAAGCCTACGACGAAACCAAGACCGACGATCAGGATTGGTTCGAGTGCGGCGGTCAGAGACTGGAGTTGCGCGTCGACTTCTGCCTCGTAGAAATCGGCGATTTTCTGGAGCATGTAGTCCAGCGAGCCGGACTCTTCACCGACACCGATCATATGGACGACCATGGGCGGGAACAACTTGCTCGCTTCGAGCGGGTCGCCGATGCGGTCTCCTTCCCTGATCCTTGCACGAGCGTCCATTACGGCGTCCGCCATAATCGCATTGCCCACCGTGCCAGCGACTGTCTCCATTGCCTGGAGGATCGGAACGCCGGAGGTCAGCAGTGTTCCCATCGTGCGGCTGAATCGGGCAAGGCACACCTTGCGATGGAGTTGCCCGAAGACCGGGACATAAAGTTTGATCCTATCGGCCACGCGCCGCCCAAACCTCGTGCCGACGAAAAGTCGCCACGCAATGACGATCGCGACACCGCTCAAGATCATGACGATGTAGTTGTTCTTGAGGTTGTTGGAGAGGTCGATCAGAAACTGCGTCGTTTTGGGGAACTCGTCCTCTCTGAGGCCGATTTCTCTAAAGAGTTTGGCGAACTCTGGGACGATAAAAGTCACCAGGAACAAGACGATGCCCGTTGCGAAAGTGATGACGAGTACGGGGTAGGTCAAGGCGGACTTGACCTTGCGGCGGAGTTCGACGTCCTTCTCGAGGAACTGCGAAAGTCTCTGGAGAGACTCTTCGAGTACACCACCGACCTCGCCGGCCCTAATCAGTCCAATGAACAAGTTGCTAAATGTCCTCGGGTGCCTCTGCATGGATCGAGAAAGGCTTTCACCGCCTTCGACACGTTCACCGATGTCGAGGAGAATCTTCTTCAACTTGGGTTCACTGGTCTGTCTACTCAGGACGTCGAGGCATCGCACGAGCGAGACTCCGGCGTCGACCATTGTCGAGAACTGTCGGCAAAAGACTGACAGGGCTGTGAGTTTGACCTTGCCAAAACCGCGCGAGCGCAACGCGCCGCGCTTTTTGGTCATGGTGACCTCGATGACTTCGAGGCCTTGTTCTTCGAACCGTGTACGAAGTTTCTCTTCGCTTTCGGCTTCTGTGCTCCCCTTTTGGAGGGCTCCATTCGGGTCTTTAAATGTGTAACTGTAGACTGGCATGTGTTATCTCCTCGTAGCAGGACTTGCGTTGCCTTGCGGCCCGCCCAGGTTGATCATCTTCTTGAGTTCGTCCGCGTTCATACAGCGCGTAAGGGCGTCTTCAAGCGTGATAATGCTCCTCAAGTACATGTCGCGCAGGCACTGGTCCATGCTCATCATTCCGTGCGAGGCGCTCGTCTGAATCATAGACGGGATTTGGTGAGTCTTGTTCTCACGAATAAGGTTGCGGACGGCTGGCGTCGCGACCATGATCTCATTGACAGGGACGCGGCCCGGCCCGTTGGCCCGAGGGAGCAACTGCTGGGCGACAATGGCGACGAGGTTGTTCGACAACTGGACGCGAATCTGCTCCTGTTGTCCCGGAGGGAAAACGTCGATGATGCGGTCGATGGACTCGGCTGCGTTGTTGGTGTGCAGGGTCGCAAAGACCAAGTGTCCTGTTTCAGCGGCGGTGATGGCGAGAGCGATGGTTTCGGTGTCGCGCATTTCACCGACGAGGATGACGTCGGGGTCTTCACGTAGGACGGCGCGCAGGGCGTTGGCGAACGACTTGGTGTCGCCTCCCAACTCGCGCTGGTTGATGATGCATTTCTTGTGAGGGTGCAAATACTCGATCGGGTCTTCGATCGTGATAATGTGCTCTGACCTGCTCGTGTTGATGTAATCGATCATCGCGGCGAGCGATGTTGATTTTCCGGAGCCTGTTGGGCCAGTAACGAGAATGAGACCGCGCGGCCTTTCAGAAAGTTGTTCGAGGATCGTCGGCAGATTGAGTTCTCGGCAAGTTGGGATGCGGCTTGAAATCAGACGGAACGCCGCCGCGACGGAACCGCGCTCTCGGTAGAGGTTTACGCGAAATCTTGCCCGTTTGGGCAACTGGTAGGACATGTCGAGTTCAAGTGTCGTTTCAAACTTATGGACCTGCTCGTCCGAGATAATCTCGTAGAGCATTCGTTGTGCCTGGACCGCGGAGAACTTCTCGTAGTTGAGTCGCTTGAGTTTGCCGTCTTCGCGGATGATCGGTTCGCTGTTGTTGCAGATGTGAAGGTCGGAGCAGTTCCTATCGACGACGACGTGGAGCAGTTCGTCGATGTGCAAATCCTCCAGCGTTTTGGGCTTGCCGACCCCGACGCTGTCCAACTGGCTAGGGGCTTCAGCGACCGGCGGGGGCGCCGTTTCAGTCTGTTGGGGAGGCTTTGTAGTATTGTCCATCAATGGTTCCTGCTTCGTGTGTCTATTATGGTACAGCAATCTGGCATTGTTCGAGCCAAATCATCAATTAGAAGCCTGCTGTGAAGACGACGCGCATGACTTCTTGGGGATCTGTGATCCCAGCCAGCACTTTTTCGAGGCCGTCTTCCCTTAGTTCTTTCATGCCGTTGGCCTTTGCCGCCGACTTGATTTCTGAGAGCGGCGCCCGTCTGACAACGAGTTCAGCGATCTCCGAGTTCATCGTGAGGAGTTCGTGGAACCCGGTTCGACCCCGGTATCCGGTCATACGGTTGTTCTCGTCCGGGACTCCTCGCATCAGCGTAACCTTTTCGTCCGGGTCGTTCACCGAAAAACCGAATCGCCGCAGGTCGATCGCCGGAACTTCATACGACTCGCGGAAATCCTTGTCGACTTGTCGTCCGAGCCTTTGGGCGAGGATACCAATGACGGTCGCCGAGATGAGATACGGCTCGACACCCATGTCGATCATGCGGATCGTGGCCGACGGAGCATCATTGGTGTGCAGAGTCGAGAGGACCAAGTGTCCCGTGAGCGACGCTTCGATTGCAATTTCTGCCGTCTCAAGGTCGCGCATTTCACCAACCATGATGATGTCAGGGTCTTGGCGGAGAAAAGCGCGCAGCGCAGTCGCAAAAGTGAGGCCCGCCTTCTTATTGACTTGAACCTGAGCGAGGCCGCTCAACTGGTATTCCACAGGGTCTTCAACCGTGATGATGTTGACGTCAATCGTGTTGAGTTTGTGAAGGACTGAATACTGCGTCGTCGTCTTACCACAACCCGTTGGCCCCGTACACAAGAACATGCCGTTGGGCTGGCTGACGAGTTCTTCGATCTTGGCCATGTTCTCGTTGGTAAATCCGAGTTTGGAAAGGCCGACCATTGCGTTGCCCTTGTCGAGGATACGCATGACGACCTTCTCGCCGAAAGGGGTCGGAATCGTGCTGACGCGGAGGTCGAAGTCCTTGTCCTTGTTCCTGATCTCGATACGTCCGTCTTGAGGGACGCGCCGCTCGGCGATGTTCATGTCGGCCATGATCTTGAAGCGACTGATCAGTGGCGCGACAAGGTTCTTGGGAACCGTCATGGCTTCGGAAAGCACGCCGTCTACACGGTAGCGAACCCTGAGCAGCCTTTCCTGCGGCTCAATGTGGATGTCGCTCGCTCGATCAACGATAGCCTGCTGGATGAGCGCGTTGGCGAGTTTGATGATAGGCGCCTGTTCTGCCAGCGCCTCGTCGGCACCGGGAGCATCGACGATGGCCAACATGTCCGCATCGCGTCCGATCTGCGCGGCGGCGATGACGCCCCGTAAGTCGCGCATGATCGCAGGCGACTCCTGCTGATTGTCGACTGCTGCGGTATCGCCCTTCGCGTTCGGAGTGCCGTAGTATTTTCGGATCGCGTCTTCGATCGCACCTGGGAGGGCTACCGCGGGCTTGACGAAACACCCGGATGCGACGCGGAC
>CAYYZP010000028.1:0-8797 GCA_964476165.1 uncultured Fimbriimonadaceae bacterium | reverse complement strand
TTGGCCCACCAATGTCAGGCCCCTCCTGCCACTCGACGCCAACGTATTGCAGGCTCTCGATGATCTCTGCCTCACAGCCCTCGACAAGCCGCGCCCTGTCTGTGTCTTCGATCCGCAGGATGTGGACCCCCCCGTGCCGTTTGGCGAAAAGATGGTTGAACAGAGCGGTCCGAATGTTGCCCACGTGGGGGCTCCCTGTCGGGCTGGGGGCATAGCGGACGCGGACGGACATTGGGGATCAAGATACCTTTTACGCCCTAGGGACCGGGACGCAACCCAGACCTCTTGCTGGCGGTATCAGATAAACTCATTCTCCACCGGTTGCGCAAGACATGGCTGAACAAAACGAGCAGGCAGATTGGTACTACGTCGGCCATTTTGGCCAACTTGGCCCCTTGACGCTCACCCAGATGCAGGAACTCGCCATGGACGGGGTCATCCTTGCCGACACTTACGTTTGGAAGACCGGCATGTCCGACTGGACCGTTGCTGAAAAGGTCGCCGACCTCAAGCCGTCTCTCGGAATCAGCGCGATTGCCGACGGGCCCCCCGCGATGCCGCGCGCGGCCTTCGCCACCCCCCCCGCGCTCTCGCAGTCGACCTATGCGGCCGGCTCGTCGATTGCCCCCACCCAGCAGGCGGACTGGCGCTACATTCAGGCCCACGCACCCAAGAGCGATAAACGACGCGCCGTCGCAGGACTGCTGAACATTTTTATTCCAGGGATCGGCCGGTTCTATCTCGGCTACATGGCGCACGGCGTCTTGCAACTTTTCTTGGTTCCTTTCTGCGGTGTTGGATGGATATGGTCGGTCTGCGACGGCATCTACATCCTCGCCGGCGGCGTCAAGTTCGACGGCTACGGCCGGCGATTAGAAGACTGATCTCCCCTCTCATTGAAGATGTTTGTGCTTCAAGGGCTTCCGAGTCCCGGTCCCACGGGAGGGGGGTAGGCGGTGGGGTTCTTTCGGAGTGCGCCGGCCGTCATCCTGAGCCCCGTCGAAGGACGGCGCTTTGGATTGGGCAACGCCATAAATCCAGGCCCCGCTTCCGCCCATACTTCCTAGTAATGGAAGGTCGCCTTCGCACGCTGGGAAAAAAGTTCAAACAAGAGACCGCCGTCTACCGACTGGTCATCAAGGACAGCCGCACACCGCGAATATCGAAATGGTTGCTCGCTCTAGCGATCGCGTACGCCCTGATGCCATTCGACCTCATCCCCGATTTCATCCCGGTCATCGGCCTCCTCGACGACGCAGTCATCCTCCCGCTCCTCGTTTGGCTCGCAGTCAGGCTGATCCCCCGCGCGGTCATCGCTGATTGCCACTCCCAAGTTTTGAACGCTGAATGAGTTTCCTCACCCCCCTGCCCCCTCCCCACACGTGGAGAGGGGGAAGCGGCCGTGCCGGAGGGGTGCGTCAGTCGTCTAAGATACAGAGAACCCAGAAAATGACCGCTCGAACCCTGGCAATAGTCGCAGTCCTCGCCATCGCCGCAACCGCCACGGCCCAGTACCGGCCCAAGTCCGGCGAGGTCGTCATGCGCCTGACCCTCGAGAGCAAGGCCCAAATCGACATCCTGCTCCACACCAAAGAGGCCCCCAGGGCCACCGCCCACGTGATCGACCTCGTCCAAAAAAGTTTCTACAACGGCCAGAGTTTCTTCCGCGTGGTGAAAGAGCCGCGCCCGTTCCTCGTGCAGTTCGGCGACCCCGCCACCAAGAGCAAACCGTTCAATGACAAATCCATCGGCGATGGCGGCTCCGGCACGAGCGTTTCTTTTGAAGACTCCGGTTTCGCAAACGTCACCGGCGCAGTCGGGCTCGCGACAAAGAAAGGCGACAAGGACAGCGGCGACAGTCAGTTCTATATTCTGCTCTCCGACAGCCGTTTTCTCAATGGTAGCGCGACGATCTTTGGGAACGTGGTGGGGGGGATGGATACTGTTAAGGGGGTCGCGCTGGGCGACAAAGTTTCTTCTGTGTCGATCGTCCGCGGTTGATTTCTAAACCGGAGCCACATCCATTCGCTCAAAGAACTCTTCCAGGCTCTTCGTCAACTTAAGTTCGTCGAAATGGGGAAAGTCACCGAACTTGTGAGCGATGCTGGCCCATTGTTTGAGCCGAAGATGGGCTCTTTGACTTGAACCGCTCTCTTGCAACAAAACAAAACTAGAAAACTTTTGAAAGAGTTCGCGCCAGTCAACCTCTAGGTCGGCTCCTGTGTCGAACCCAAGCGAAGCGGCGATCCGGTGGGGGAGCGACGGGTCGGCCAGCGCGCCCCGACCGAGCATGAAATGGATGCACCCGGTCTCGTCCTGGCACCGATGGAAATCGTCCATGTTCCAGATGTCTCCGTTGGCAATGACGGGAACACCCAGCCCCTCGCGGACTTTTCGAATTGGCGGATAAGTGACTGGCGGCGCGTAGCCTTGCGTCCGAGTCCTCGCGTGGATCGTCAACCACGATGCCCCCCCCTCGACGGCCATAGCCGCGTTTTCAAAAATAGGATCGGTCGAGTCCCATCCGAGCCTCAATTTCGCAGAAACAGGAACTGACTCCGGCAACGCCTCTCGTACCGCGCAAACAATCTCACGAATCCGACAAGGATGGAGCAGCAACGAAGCGCCGCCGTCGTGCCGGTTCACGGTGGGGGCAGGGCAACCGAAATTGATATCGATCGCAGTCGCACCCGCCCGCCACGCGGTGTGCGCCGATTTCGCCATTCTCGCCGGGTCGCCGCCCAGAATCTGGACCTGCACGGGCATCCCCGTAGCCGTATTTGCGCCCGTGACAAGTTCGGGGACCTCGCGCCGAAAAACCTTGAGCGGGATCGCCTCGTTGCTGACCCGGATGAACTCCGTGACCGCGTAAGAAAACGCCCCCGTGCTCCCCTGAAAATCCCGCATCGCGGCGTCAGTCACGCCGTCCATCGGGGCCAAAACGAGCGCTGGAGTGTTCCGTTCGAGCATCGTCTTGTTCCCAAGGTAGCACAATCAAGTGCGATCAGGTAACTTTCAGACCAGTCCTCCGTGAAGATTAGGTCGAGCCTGAAAACCCTCCGCAACATTGCGCTCCGCCTTCTCTACGGCGCGGCGAGCCTCGTTTTCATCTCCCTCGTCACGTTTCTCGCCGACGAAGTCGCGCCGGGCGACGCAGCGCTCGTGCGCATGGGTCAGAAGAACTTCAGTCAACAAAGATACGAGGAACTTCGCCACTCGATGGGCCTCGACCGCCCGTGGCCGGTGCGCTATGTCGAATATATGGGCAACGCGGTGCAGGGCGATTTCGGAGAAAGTTATTACGGCACCCGTGACCCCGTCAACCGAATTCTTGCAAAGGTCGTTCCGGTCAGCGCGCAACTCGCGCTGCTCGCGATCCTCTTGGCGGCGATCGTCGGCATCATTCTTGGAACGATCGCATCGATCAACGAAAACCGCGCGGGCGACCGCATCGCGCTCAGCGTCAGCACGCTTGGCGTCACTCTGCCCAATTTTGTGCTCGCCCCCGTGCTCGCATACTTTTTTGCGATTCGCTTGAAGGCGCTGCCGCTCACTTGGACGGTCGAATCCATGATGGATCGCCCGAAATACGAGTACCTCATCCTGCCGATCGTCGTGCTCGCCGCTCGTCCCATGGCCGGCCTCACGAGACTCACTCGCGCGAGCATGATCGAGACGCTCAACCAAGAGTTCGTGCGCCTTGCGATCGCCAAAGGCGTCCCTAAGTTCCGGCTCTATTTCCATCATGCGCTACGCAACGCGATCCTGCCCGTGCTGACCGGAATCGGCAGCAACTTCGGTTATCTCCTCACCGGATCGTTCATCGTCGAGAGCGCGTTCATCATCCCTGGAATCGGGCACGAGGCGATTAGCGCGATCCAAAAGGGCGACACGCCCGTCATCATGGCGACCGTCATCGTCACCGGCGCGATGTTTATCGTCGTCAACCTGTTCGTCGACGTTTTCCAACAACTCATCGATCCGCGCATCCGGGAGTCGCAGATTTGAAACGGCGTCTTGACTGGCTGTTCTGGGTGGGGGTGGGCTACCTCGTCCTGCTCGGCGTGTTTGCCTTTCTCGGTCCGACCATTCGTCACAATCCTTTGGAGCCCGCGCTGATGGAATCCTTCGATTCGGGAATTCGCGGAGAGTCAGACGCGCAGGGGTTTTTGGTTACCTACGTTCGGCGCGGAACACCGGCAGACGTTGCGGGTGTAAAAATCGCTGATGTGCTCGTGAGCGCAGACGGGCGTTCTCTGGCCGGCCTTTCCACAGACCAAGCCTACGAACTCCTGCGCGGCACGCGAGGATCGGACGCAAGCCTTGAAATAACCCGTGCAGGGAAGACCGAGGCAATAACAGCACTGAGGACGGAGGAAGTCCGAGCGACGCCGTTCCTACCCCCTTCCGCGCACCTTTGGTTCGGCACCGACGAGCAGGGCCGCGACGTTTTCGCAAGGCTGGCGAGCGGCGCGCGCATGTCGCTGCTCATCGGGTTCTCAGTTCAGATTCTCGCGCTCTTCTTCGGAATCGTCATGGGAACGCTTGGCGTCTACGCACCAAAATGGATCAGCATTCCAGTCCTGCGTCTCACCGACGGAATGTTCGCGTTCCCCGACATCCTCCTTGCGATACTCATCGTCGGTGTCTGGAACAAACGGTTCGAAGCGATGATCGTCGCGCTCGCCATCACCGCGTGGCCGGCAGTTGCACGGCTCGTCCGCACGCAGATCGCTTCGCTCAAAGAGCGCGAGTACGTCATCGCGAGCAAGGCGCTCGGCGCGAGCACGCTGTATCTTGTCGTCAAACACATTCTCCCCCACCTGTGGGGCATTGTGCTCGCCGTGGCGATGATCGACGTGGCAGGGGTCATTCTCGCGGAGAGCGCGCTCAGTTTCCTTGGTATCGGAATCCAGGCCCCCACCCCCAGTTGGGGCGCAATGATCGAAATGGGGCGCGCGAACATGAACAGTTACCCCATCATGCTGCTCTGGCCGTGTGTCGCGCTCAGCCTTACGGTGTTCGCTCTAAACTTCGTCGGGGACGGACTGCGCGCGCTGGCCGACCCGCGCTCGTCCTAGTGGCCCAGTTTGGTCTCAATGACCTCGATGGCCTTGGCGAGTTGTGCGTCCTTCGCTGGGTTCCCGCGCTCGAACGGCTTGTCCTTGGGCAACTGGACGTCGTAGTTCGGCTTCAGCCCGCCGCTCTGATAAATGCCGTCCTCGTCTTCTTTCCTGCTGATGTTCTCCCCCCCCGGAATGTAGTACCGGGCGATCGTCACTTTCGCCGTGGACATGTCCTTGAGCAGCACTACGCCCTGCACAGACGCTTTTCCATAAGAGTGCTCGCCAACCAGGGTCGCGCGATTGTAATCGCGCAGCACGCCGGCAAAAATCTCAGAAGCGCTGGCAGAGTGCCGGTCAATCAGGACCACGAGCGGCCCGCCAAACCCGACTGAGCGGCCCTTCCGTGTTTTCGTCGCCTCCTGTCCCCCACCCTTGTGCTTCATTGTAACGACGGTTTTGTCTTCGATAAATCTTTCGAGCATTGAGGTCGCCGTATCCAACAGTCCTCCAGGGTTGCCGCGCAGATCGATGATGAGTCCTTTTGGAGCGTCGTTCATGATGTCGAACAGCGCTTCGTCGAACTGTGAGACAGTAATTTCAGAAAACTGGTCGACCTTGATTAATCCGATTCCCGTTTCAGCCAACATCTGCCCTTCTACGGTGGGCACGACAACCATCGCCCGAACGACTTTGAGCGTGATCGGGAGCGGCTCGCCCCGGCGCACTACTTGAAAAGTGACGGTCGTCCCTTCCTTGCCGCGCACTAGCCCCACTACATCATCCGTGCCTTTTCCTGTGATGTCCTTGCCGTCGATCTTCGTGGCGATGTCGCCTGATTTCATCCCGGCCCTGTCCGCCGGGCCGTTCTTAAAGACGGTTTCGACTCGAATGCCAAGTGCATCGGGACCAAGCCGCGCACCGATGCCTGCATAGTTGCCCTTGGTCTCGATCTGGAAGTTTTCGGCCTCTTGCGGCGGCAGGAACATCGTCGGCGGATCTCCGAGCGAACTGAACATGCCCTGCATCGCTGCGTATTTGAGTTTGTTCGGATCGACTGTCTCGGTGTAGCGCGAAACGATCAGGTCGTAGTGCTCCCTGAAAAGTTCGGTGGGGGTCGTCCCTTGGTCGATCCTCCCTCTGAGCAGATTAGTGAACGCCTCGCCCGACGGCGCATTGCCGATCCTCAAGTCCTTCCAAGTGAATCCAAAACAGAACGCGATCGCGAGCATCGTGCCCCCACCCAAAATCTTTGTGGACAACTTCATTTTGCGTCCTCCTTCAAAGATACGAACGTCCCCGTACGGAGCACGTATCCGCTCCCATCTGGAAGTTTCACTGTCTCGATCCACGGCGCAGTTTCTTCCAAAGTTCCCTGGACGACCATTGCAGCGCCGCTTCCGACAAGCGCGTGCGCAAAAGCCTGTGCGGCCCCTCGCGTCGAACTGTCTACGACGAGACTAATCTCTAGCAGGGCCGAAGAACCGACTTTGACTGATACTGCCCTTGGTTTACCCACTTGGTTCCTCTGAATCACTCCGATTTGACCCTGGGGAGCCAGGATTTCAAGACATTCGCGCATGGCCGAATAGTCGCCAAGAGTGCTGTCGCGCAAATCGAACGTCAACTTGGAACGCCCAACGACCGCCTCTTTCAACAAAGGCGCAGCTCCAGTAAAAAACTTGAGGTGGATCGTGTCCCCATCGACCGTGACCGCCCCCATCTTGGTTAGTCGCTTATCCATCGTCGCAGACTGGTTCTTTTCTCCGGCGCTCCGCCAGACGACTCTGATTTTTCCGGCGCTGCCTGTCGAGACTTCATCGGCGGTGCGTCCGGCAGAGGTCGAATTCTCAAACATCGTCCGGAACCGATCAATCGATTCTTCAAATTCATCGGCCGTCGTCTTTCCTTCGTCCAACGACTTTCTAATCACCTGGATCTCCTCCATCTCTTTGTATGAAGGAGCCCACTTGTCGTTGACGCGGACAATGCGGTCCCCTGGCTTGATCCCTGCCTCATCAGCGGGGCTCTTCGGTGCGACGCTTGCAACGATCACGCTAGGTAAGCGAAAAGCGCTCCGGAAAGGAGTGACGTCAGGCTCATCCGTGCTCCCAAAGTCATATCGGATTTCAACACCGATCCCTGAATAAGTGCCGAGTTGTAGATCAGACACGGCCTTCATCTGTTCGGGTTTGTAGAAAAGTGAGTACGGGTCCATGAGGTACTGCACCATTCCCCGGATCGCCCCGATCGCCAATCCCCTGTCGTCTTTGATTGGATCGACATAGTCCTTATCGAGAATCTCAGTAAGTTGATAAAAGTAAGCGCTGACGTCGATCGGGGTCTTCGAGATGTCCGAGTCGTCCTGTTTCCCGTCCCTCCGCGCTACGATTTGATTGATCGGATGGTCACTACGGAAGGACACGTCCGGGCCGGCTTCCATCCGGTCACGAACGGAACTACCGCCAATGGCGGAAAACACTGTGCCGATCACGACCACAGTGGCAACGAGGCTTTTCTTGGTGTCGTTCAAGTGCCTTAGTCTCTATTATGTCGCGGCAGGCACATTGCGTTCCAAATTGAGTCTGAAAACAATCGGGTCTAGTCCACTTTGGCGACGCGCCGATCGTGGCGCTCGGCATGGTCTTCTGGCTCCGTCAAAAAGGCCACCATGATCTGCATGGCTATGTCGGGCTCTGTCACACGTTGGCCCAAGCACAGTACATTTGCGTGGTTGTGCTGCCTCGCAAACCGGGCGAGTTCTACAGACGTGCAGGCAGCGCCCCGAATCCCTCGAAACCTGTTCGCCCTCATGCAAATACCCACGCCGCTACCACAGACGAAAACCCCGAACTTCGCCATGCCGCTTAGAACGATGGAACAGCCTTCGTCGGCTGCATCGGGGTAGTCGTATGCCTCCTCGCTGGTCGCCCCCACCGTCATCGCGTCGTGGCCGAGTTCGCGGGCGTATCGCGTGAGTTCTTCGCGCAATAAAAATCCCGCATGGTCCGATGCGAACACGATCGTCATGGCAGTTTGATGTTCTTGACGCGGACAAGGTCCCTCAGTGCCCATTTGACAACAGGGCTCGGGTCTTTAAACGTGTTCTGCACTTCTTCAGCGACGACGGGCCCCGGTTGCGCCGCGAACGCTAGGAGCGCAGTTGCCCGTACTGCCGGAGATCGGTCGACGACGGCGGCGCGCAACGACTGCCGATATTCTTCTCGTGGCGTCGCCGCCATCGCGCGCAATATCGCCATTCGCACCGACTCGCCTTCGTCCCTCACCGCGCCGAACGCGAGTTTGCGAACCTCGGCGTCGTCGGAAGCGAGCAACGCGAGCGAACACGCGATCCGCACCCACTCGCTCTCGTCGTTCACTGCAGCCCACGCCAACCGGTTGGCGAACGCTTTCTTCTTGACGCGTGGCCCCATTGCCACAGTTACTCGGACCCTGGGATCGGGATCGTCCATGATGAGCGGCGCGAGCAGGTCGGCTTTCGGAGAGTCGATCATGTTGAGCGTGAGGGCGGCCGCGAGGCGCGCGTGGCGACTCCGATCGAACATAGGGCTGCTCATCAAGTCGACCGTCACGTCCTCAGGCTTTGCGACCAGTGCCTCTGCCGCGAACCGATAGTTGTGCCCGAACGGGCCCCGGAGCGCGGTCGAAGCGATCTGCGACCACGCGCCATTGTCTGTGCGCTTCTTAAGGGCTTCGATCGCCAGGAACGACTC
>CAYYZP010000027.1:0-5759 GCA_964476165.1 uncultured Fimbriimonadaceae bacterium | reverse complement strand
GCTGTGAGTGACGAGTTCCGCTACGACCTGTAGGGCGAGTCTCGTCTTGCCCGTACCCCCCACACCGGTCAAAGTGACCAACCGATACTTTTCCATATACTCGGCAACGCTCGCAGCGTCGTTTTCGCGTCCAATGAACGTCGTGAGTTGGACGGGTAGATTGTGGTCGAAGGCGTTGAGAGACTTGAGGGGGGGGAACTCCTGTTCGGCCCAAGTGAGTTCATAAACGTGTTCAGGCTCGAGCAGGTCTTTGAGCCGATGTTGGCCGTGGTCTCGGAAAGTGTGTGAATCGTTGCAAGTCGATTGGATCGCCTGTGAAACGATGATTTGTCCACCGTGTGCGACCGCACGGAGCCTAGCGCACCGATTGACCGTCGGCCCGAAAAAGTCTCCGTCCCGACCTTCGCACGGCCCCTGGTGGATCGCGATCCGCACACGCATTGGTTGCGAGGTCGGCCACGTGTGGCGACCAAGCGTCTGTTGGATGTTTTCCGCTGCCTTCAGTGCGGCGCTCGGATCAGTAAAGACGCAGAATGTCGAGTCCCCTTCGCCTTTGGTCTTTAGCAGGAGGCCGCCGTTCCTGTCGACGATATCGCCAATGGCTTCGTCGTGAAAGCGCAGGGCTTCGGCCATGGCCCCGGGCTCCGAATCCCACAGCGCCGTGCTCCCTTCCACATCGGTCATGAGAAAGGTCGGCTCCCGCTCTACAGGCTCGCGGCTTCCCACCCCTGGAGTTTAACCGTTAAACCGGTTCGTGAACGGTTCTGGCGAAGAATCCTGGGTTGATGTCCTGCATCATCGGCGAGTCCACCATGGAGCATTTGTGCTCGATAAAGTAATCGAACTCCTCCGGGAAAACCTTGATCGCCCCCACCACGGGCCAGGCGGCGGCGTCGCCGAGGCCGCAGAACGAGCGCCCGTCGATCTGACTGCAGATGTCGAGCAACAGTTCCTTGTCCCCCACCTGCCCGTTGCCGCGCACGATCCGCTCGAGTATCTGCTCCATCCATCGCGTGCCTTCTCGGCACGGCGTGCACTTGCCGCAAGACTCTTCCGAATAGAACTTCGCCGTCCGCCAAATGAACGATACGATGCACGCTTGATCGTTCAAGAAGATACATCCGCCCGACCCGACCATTGATCCGACATCGGCCATCTCTTCGTAGCCGAGCACGGCCATTTCACTCGTCGTTTTGTCGATCATCGGGACAGAAGAGCCACCTGGGACACACGCCTTGAGTTGCCCACCCTTCATTCCACCTGCGAGTTCTAAAAGTTCCATCAACGGTGTGCCGAACTCGATCTCATAGTTTCCGGGCCTGTTGACGTGGCCGCTGACGGAAAACACTTTCGTGCCACGAGAGTTTTTCGTCTTCGCGCCCATCGTCGCGTACCACTCCCCCCCCTTGTCCACGATGAATGGCGCGCAACAGAACGTCTCGACGTTGTTGATCAGAGTCGGTCTCTCCCACAGCCCAGCGACCGTCGGCAAAGGGCCATGAGGGAACTTGAGCCGCGGCATTCCGCGCTCGCCCATCAGGCTGCTCATCATCGCGGACTCTTCACCGCACTCATAACTTCCCGCGCCCATGTGAATGTACAAATCGAAATCGAAGCCCTTGCCCAATATGTTTTTGCCGAGAAGCCCCGCTTGATAAGCCTCGTCGATGGCTTTTCGGCACGCGCGGGCGGCGTCGACGAACTCGCCGCGGATATAAAGGTATCCGATGTTGCTCTGCGTGGCGAACCCCGCGAGGGTCATGCCCTCGATGAGCAGGAACGGCGTCTGTTCCATCAGTTGCTTGTCTTTGAAAGTGCCCGGCTCGCCCTCGTCGGCGTTGCACAGCACGTAGTGGGGCTTGGTCTTCTCTTTCGGGAGGCCGTTCCACTTGATCCAAGTCGGGAACCCTGCCCCCCCGCGCCCCCTCAGCCCGCTGGCTTTGATCTGGTCGATAACTGCCTGGCGGTCGCCGTTGAGTGCTTTTTCGAGCGCGCGGTACCCCCCTGTAGCCTTGTAGCCGCTCAAAGTCTGATACGCCGTATCGTGCGCGTGTTGCAATAGGAGTTTCAGTGCTGCCATTACTTTCTCTCCCCCACCGCGAGATGGACCTTTACAATCTCATCCGCAAGTTTCACAATGCTTGGTTCTGAGATATTTCGCAATTTATCCAAGAGCGCGTCCACTTTTGTGTCGTCCATCGGTCCGTGGTATTCGTCCCCCACCTGGAAGACCGGAGCGCGGTCGCAGGCGTCGAGACACTCGACCTCGTGCAAAGTAAACACCCCATCGCTTGTCGTCTCGCCAAAACCGATGCCCAGTTTCCTCTTGAGATACTCAGCGATCTTGTACGCGCCGCACATGTGGCAAGTGAGGCAGGTGCAGACCTCGATCATGTGTTTGCCGACCGGGTGGTCGGTGTTGTACATCGAGTAGAACGTCGCCACTCCCTCGACTTCGGCGAAGGACCTTTTGAGACGGTGGGCGACTTCGGCGATCGCCGCGGGCGGCAGCCATCCGCCGTACTCGCGCTGGGCGATCCAGAGGCCGGGCAACACGCAAGACTTGAGATCGGGGTAGTGCGGCTTCAGGGCATCGAGTTCCCTGACCGCCTGAGTGCTGAACTTGAGTTCGAGTTCGCTCGCCTTTGGCGCTTTGGGCCGAGCCTTGCCGTTGCTCATCTGGATCAGATCGCTCACGCGCTGGATTCTACTCCCAGCGCCCCAATACGGAGGGTCGTACTTCGGCTAACCGTCAAGCGGCAGTTTTTTTTTCTGCGAGCACTTTGATCCGGCCCTCGACGATCTCTGTAATCCTCGATGCAATGGCTACAACAGAGGAAGTGAGTCCGGTGACTTCGAGAGTCTCAATCGTCTTTCGAGTTTGCGCTCCGTCAAATTTTTGTATGAAAACTTTGACGGTCACCCTTTCACCATCTAAAATATAAGATCCTGCGACACGAAATACTCCGGGGTGCTTCTGCACATCGAACCATGGCTTGATCGATCTCGACTCTCGCATCGACTCCTGCACAAACTCTTCCAGACGAAGCGGGTCTTCTTGATCCATTTCAAATGTGCCGACAATGACGATAGGCTTTGGAGTGGCCAATTCAAGAAACCCGCGCATTTCAACTTCCATGACTCCAACATCGAAACTGGTTCCCTTGCTCGAACGGCGAAACTCCGGCTTCTGAACGCCTTTCAAGCCGATTTCTGTCTTAAGCGACTCAACACGGTTCGCAGCGTAACTCAGCCACCTTTCAACATCGACGAACAGTTCGCCGCTAGGCGTTTCCCTCAAGCCAACAGAGGTCGCTCGGTCGATCGCTTCCAGAAGCGCGTAAGTCAAGAGTCCGTGATCGACGTTTCCTGATTCATAACTCTTTTGATCAGCGGCAGACCCCGCCAAGAGCCAAGTGCCGGTCGAGTCCTTGATCGCCTCCCACGCCCGTTGATATTCGCCAGAAACCGTCCTCGACGAATCAATGAGACTTTGCGCCGCGGCACCACTGCTACAAGTGTCGAGGATGACGATTTGTTTGTTGGCGGGAATCAGCGCAAGCGCTTCGCGCAAATCGTCTCCGCTAAAGGTCGCGGTTCCGACCGTAGCCGGGTTGACATTGCTTGGATCGGCCTCTGAAGTTAAAAAGAAATAGCCTGACTGCTCTCCGATGCGGCTTACTCCGTGTCCAGCGAAGAAAACGAAGACGATGTCGCTTGATGTGGAATTCGCCGATGTCTTTTTGAACCATTCTTGAACGTTGGTTCGTGTCGGCTGTGTTCCTTCTCCAGTCGTCATCAAAGTAATTTCTGTCCTGCTGGGTAAAAGGCGTTCGCCGACTTCCTTCAATGCGATCGCCATCGATTTCGCGTCTGAAGGTGGCGCGACAAGATCGGACGCTGTGCCAGCATAGTCACCAACGCCAACGATGAGCGCATGGAGTTTTATTTCCGGAACTTTGAGATCAGCAGGAACTCCAAGATCGAATTCAAGCGGTTCGCTTGTCAGGTCTCCGCGCTCATTGGAGACGGTCACACTGAGTAGATTGCCAACGCCTTCGGGCAGTCGCACAGAAGGGAGCATGAACGCGGAGTAATCAGCGACAGAGAACTGCAAATAAGCACTGGACTTCTTCGTGAGGACTTGTTTGCCATTGACATAAACGATCAATCGACCGATGCCCCCACCGTCACGCTCCTTGCACTCAATGTCGATGTCTCCAGGTTTCGCGCCTTGCTTGAGGGATAGATCTGGATAAAGCCGAATACTGTCGAGGTTTGGCACGTCGCGGAGTGGGTCTTTGTCGAGACCCAGCACTTTGGCCAACAAATCGGGTTCGTAGAACTGGGCCTTGAGTTGTTGCATCGAAAGCGCTTCAAGCCCGCCCTCCCATTCAAGAACAAAATATGCGCCCGCCACGATTGAAGGATCGCTGGCGTCAAACCTACCTTTGTCGTCATAGACCAGCCAGTGCGAATTCTTCATCTTGACGACGCGCGCGAGAAAAATGCCCTCGGACATCTTATCGTCCTCTCTGGCAGCAATGGTCGCGTCCCAAAACGAGGCCCCCCCCACACCGTCAATCGTCATCAAGCGCTTCTCGTCTTCGCAGTACTGCACATGTTTGACTCGGTCTAGGCACAGAAAATAAGCGTAGCGCTCCCTTTGTTCGACGTTCCAAACATAGGCGATGGGGCCGATCGGTGCGACAAGGCGCGAACCATCTCGGTTGATCGCCGCAATACCGTTCAAGTTTTCGACCTCGAGCACGACTTTGAGGTCAGGCAGGTCCATTACAGTCGATGTCTTGTTGTTCGTCGCGCAAACGCGCTTTCCGTCTCCCGACATGGCAACCTGGACGTACCAGTCTTCGCTCTCGCCCTTGTTGCGCCGGGAAACTATCCTTCCCGTCACAGTATCGAAGACGGCAAGCGAAGTCCACCCAAAAATAACCAGGTGGCTCCCATCAGGCGTAAAGAACATTTCAGAAATCAGATCAGGAAACGAATCCAGCGTTACGACCTGCTTGCCGTCTTCCGAGTTCCAGATCACGGGGTGGTTGCCAGGATGATGGCCCGTCGCTATCCACTTCCCATTGGGATGAAACGCAAGGCCAGAAAGCGGCCCCTCATCATTTTCGATGTCCCACTTCCACTCCCAAACGAGGTCGCCGGTCAAGCACTCCCACTCAGAAACCGAACCGTCATCGTGGATGCTCACGACATACGCTGAATCGGGAGAAAACGTGCAACGGGCTTTTTCAGCGAGTTTGAAAATGACTTTGTTCTGCCAAAGGTCGACGATCGCCGTTCCATCCTCGCCGTTCTCAGCGACATACGCTAAGAACCGCCCGTTAGGCGAAATCGACTCTTGAGAAAGGTTGAGTTCTATTGCCAGCGCACGTGCGCTTCCATCGGGACGGATAAACAAGTTTTCAGAGGTCTGTCCCCCCCCAAAGCCTTTGGAAACCGCATTGCTCTGGAGCCACAACATCGAATCTGACGCGAGAAATCCTTTGCCTAGTGTCTCCACTGCGCCATAAGTCGAGCGGGTCGCTATCCCTGTTGCAATATTGAATTTTCTGACCTCGCCGCCGCTGTAACCCAACCACCATGAAGCAGAGTTCGGTGAAAACTCTCCCGCAGTTGGCTGGCCCTCCTCCATCTCGAGGAGGAGTTCTTTCCGAGCGACTGTGTCCCACATACGCAATGTGTTGTCGTCTGCGTAAGTCGCCAGATAACGGCCGTCGCGAGACCTG
>CAYYZP010000026.1:0-3571 GCA_964476165.1 uncultured Fimbriimonadaceae bacterium | reverse complement strand
TTGTCGACGACGATGACCTCAAACGCAGCCTCATCGCGAACCTCACGCAGGCTTTGCAGGCAAGCGCGCAAATCGTCCACCGTGTTCCAACTGCAGATCGTGATGCTAAGGTCGAAATCCGGCACTGTAGCCCCTCGCTCGCACAAAAGCGGCCGCATACGCCGCCAGCGCGACACATGGAACCAAAAGGCGGCCAATCCCGTGCTGGTGCTTCCAAAAGTAACGCACCAGGCTCTTGTGAGATTCCCAGACCATCGCCTTCTTAGCCTGCTTCTTGGTGCTCGCACCGTGGTAGTGGAGCACGCTTGCCCCGGCGAAGTACCGGCATGGCCAGCCTGCGTCGTTGAGCCGCTTCAGAAGATCGACCTCGTTGAAAAAGATTGGGAAGTGCTCGTCGAAAGGTTTTTTTGGGTCGCCAACGGCCTCAAGAGCCTTCCGTCGGAACATCAAAAAAGTTCCCATCGGCTGTGGAGCATCGCCCGACTTGTTATAGTTGAAAGAATCAAACTTATATGAAACAGATGAAAAGAGAGAACCAATGCCCAAAACATCGACCAAGACTCCAGTCAGGGTCGGCAATCGACGCACGGATCGTTGCGCGGTGCCATCAGGGCTGACCAATTTGATAGAATGGCACCCATGGTTAGGATGCTTCAGGAACTCCTCAACTGCCAACTGCAGACTGCCGTCTGAAAACTCAGTGTCGGGGTTGAGGGTAAGGAGCATCTCTCCTTTGGCAACGGCAAAAGCCAAGTTGTTGCCTTTGGCATAGCCCGTGTTCGCTCCTGGTTCCAGGAGGCTGACCGAAGGGAACTCCTGCCGGACCATTTCCGCGCTTCCGTCTTTTGAGGCGTTGTCAACTACGATGACCTCGTGAGGCACGCTGGGAGCGAACCGTTGGATCGAGGAGAGGCAGGCCAGAAGCAGATCCTTGGTGTTCCAGTTGACGATCAGGATACTCAGCATCAGGCTCAAATCCAAGGGTACCCGGCGAGGTTGGCAGTCAGTTTTTTAGCCTGTTTTTAGGTTCAAACGAGCCTGCAGCCTAAGGTCCTGAGGTATGGATTTAGGGTAGATACGACGATAATTCGATTGGTAAGATCAGTTGGTGTCCAATGCTTGGTATATTTACCGGGCGGCCCCCTGGGGCGGACTTCGACAGGAGATTTGCTATTGGCTTTTAGATCTAGCCTGATCGCCGCCTGGTTCGCGCTCGCCGCGACGGCAGCAGCGGCGACGGGAGCGGAAGAAAAGGAGGGTGCTGTTTTGCCTTTCCTTATCGAGTCACCACCCCTTTACGCTTCGCTTGCGCCTGTTCCGCCTTCGTCACAAAAGCACACCGTCATCGAAGGTGAGAACGATTGGAAGATTTCCAAGCGGTATGGCGTTTCAGTTTCGGCGCTTCACGACGCAAACCCTGGCGTGAATTGGCGCGGACTGCAAATAGGGCAAAAACTTAGTGTCCCAGGTGGGGGAGCGGCTACGACCGTTACCAAAAAGATTTCTTCTACTGGCGGAAAGCATACAGTTGTGCAAGGCGACAATGATGTTGTGATTGCAAAAACGTATGGCATGAAGTTGTCTGCGCTCCACGCCTCGAATCCAGATGTGAACTGGCGCCGTTTGCAGATCGGTCAAAAAATTTCCGTAGCGTCTTCTGTCGCGGTCGCTTCGGTTAGACCGAAGGTGACGAACGTCGCGCGGATCACTTCTGAGAAAGTGAGGACCAATAGAGAGGGCGTCCGCATTCGTCGCGAGCCGTCGACCGAATCCGGCACGCGCACGACGGTCGACAAAGGCACTCTCGCAACAGTTTTGGACCGAAGTGGGGACTGGTACGAACTTAGATTTCCCAAGGGAACTGTAGGCTGGGTGCGCGGCGACATGCTTGCGCCAGCCAAGGCGACCGGATCGAGCAAGACTGAACCAGCGCAAATTGTTGCTCTTGCTGACCGCCAAGTTGACAGTGGCAAGGCTTCGCAACTGATTTCGACGGCGAAGACGCTTCTCGGCGTGCGGTACAAGTGGGGGGGGACGAGCCGTGGCGGAGTTGACTGCTCTGGCTTTACGACATACGTTTTTGCGAAGTCCGGAATCCATCTGCCGCGCACTTCGATCGAGCAGTCTAAAATTGGTTTGCGCGTGGACAAGGCCGATCTGCAGGCGGGCGATCTGTTGTTCTTCAAAACCGGACGAAGTTCCCGCCGCATCAACCACGTCGGAATGTACGTGGGTGGGGGCAACTTTATCCACGCGAGCAGCCATCGGCACCAGGTCGTGGTCACTTCATTGAGCGAATACAGCAGCGCATACGCTGGTGCGCGCCGGTTGCAAGTGCTGCAAGAAAAGGTCGTAGAAATCGTGAAAGGGGTCGTCATCGAAGAGTTGACCTTGCCGCCACTCGAGCCTGCCAAGGCGTCTAATCAGACTCCATCGCGAGTCGTGATCGGCGCGGACAAGCCGCTCCTTTAGTTTGGAGTGCGGCTCGTCATCCTGAGCACCGTCGAAGGACATCGCTGCTTTGTCTATCGCCTGAATCTCGGTCGCGTTTGTGCCGCTCGCTTTGTGGTTCGCGATCAATCAGGCTGTCTGCAATCAAAAGCACCACGACACGTCGGGGAGAACTCACGAGCCCGCGCACTCCCAAAGGGCAGCCCATCCGTCCTGGTCGGCTTGTGTCGGCCTTGGCCCTTGCGTCAAACTGAGTGAGGTCGCTCCGGTCGTCTAGCGGTTAGGACGTCGCCCTTTCACGGCGAAGATCGCGGGTTCGAGTCCCGTCCGGAGTACCAATTTTTTTGATTAGGACGTCGCCCGCTTGGCCATTTTTTGGCGGCGAAGATCGCGGGTTCGAATCCCGTCGGGAGTACCAGCCCAATTTGCCGGTCAGTCCATCCAGAAAGAATCGCTGAACAGTCAATCCAATACAATGTCGGGCAATTTGCCCTTGGCGTCCGACTTTACCAGTATCTCGAGGAACTCGAGGACGTGCCAGGGTTTATGGTCATCGCGGTTGCTCAAGACCATAATCACAACATCACCTCCAATCTCCAGGCTCCACCTGCTGTTGGCCCCGAGTTGCGAACCATTGTGAGACGCCACTTTATACACGGCTCCTTCATAGACGTGCCATCCCAGTGCCATGGACGCATGCTTCTGAAGGGTCCACATTGTTTGGAGAGATTCGGGCCTCAGAATCTTGCCGGCTAGAATCGCCGAGCCAAGGTTGCACATGCCGACGGCCGTAGCTTCATATCCGCCGCCCGCAAACTTCCAGGACAGGTCGTCCCGCTTGGCGACCATATTTTTGCCTTGGACTTTAGTGTAGATTTTGGTCCGGTTGGCATTAGCCCCGCTCTCGCACTGGACATCCTTGATGCCCCAAATCCTCATCCTATCGGCGACATAGGTTCGATATGGCTTTCCCACGACTTTCTCGATCAGCGCACCGAGGACGGTATATGCATGGGTGCTGTATTGGGATTTCTCGCCTGGCTGAAACTGAAGCGGATCTCTGGAGAATATCGACAGTGCTGAAACTTGCGTCGGGTAGTACTTCGGCGGTTCGTCGTTA
>CAYYZP010000025.1:0-8656 GCA_964476165.1 uncultured Fimbriimonadaceae bacterium | reverse complement strand
AGCGCAAGGAGGTCAAGGACATGGTCGCGTACCTCCGCCTCGCCCTCAACACGCGCGACAACGTTTCGCTGAGGAGGATCATCAATGCCCCCACCCGAGGAATGGGTGCGGGTGCGATGCAAAAACTTGAAGCCACCGCCGCTGAAAAAGATGGCGCGTTATGGGACGCTCTCCTAGATACTGCGTGGCAAACGACTGTCCCTGCAAAGTCCCGCTCAGGCGCTGTCTCCTTGGTGGGGGCAATCGAAGAGGCTGCGGAGATTGCGAAGAAAGGACCCGTGACTCCCGTATTGCGGCTGCTACTGAACAAGTCGGGGTATCTGGACGCGCTCCACACTGAGCGCACGGACGACGCCCAGGCGCGGCTTGAAAACTTGCAGGAACTGCTCAATGTGACCGTCGAGTTCGACGCTGGCCCTGAGGCGCCTGAACTCGCTGCGTTCCTCGAGTCGGTCGCGCTCGTTTCCGACATCGACGGGCTCAAAGATGCGTCCGATGCCGTGACCCTCATGACCGTGCATTCTTCGAAGGGGCTCGAGTTCCCCGTTGTGTTCATCGTGGGTCTGGAGGAGGGAGTGTTCCCCCACTCGCGTTCGCTCGGCGAGGACTCAGAACTCGAAGAAGAGCGCAGACTATGTTATGTTGCTATGACACGGGCACGAGAGGAACTTCATTTGACTTATTCTCAGCGGCGCGCTGTGTTCGGTCAGCCCACTTTTAATCCAAGGTCTCGGTTCATCGACGACCTTTCGCGCGACGATCTTTCGTTTTTGCCGGGCTCGACCTCGCGTCGAGTTCCTAGTGACATTAGATCGGTGCGCCTCCAAAGAAGCGGGACTTATGAGACTTTCGAGCAAGAGTATGAGGACGAGCCGGGAACCGAGGAAGCGCCGAAGCCCTCTTGGAACCCGCCGTTCTCCGTCGGACAACAGGTCACGCACGGCAAGTTCGGGGTGGGGGTCGTCATTTCGTGCGCTCCTCTCAAAGGCGACGCCGAGGTCACGGTCGCGTTCCCTGGTGCGGTCGGTATCAAAAAACTCGTCCAGAGCGTTGCGAAAATGGAGGCCGTCTGAAGCGGTTTCCATTCTTGTTGCTCGTAGCCGTGGGGTGTGGGGGGGGCGAAGGGCGCTATCTCGACATGCACAAGGGCGCAAAGTGGACTTACGTCGTTTCGATGGACGGCGACGAGGCGATCGAGGAAGTCACCGTCAAGGAGCGCGCACCAGTTGGGCCGTACTCCGGTTGGCTGCTCGACAGCGCGATGGGCCAATCGCGCCTCGCCTGGGACTCTGGGACGCTTTATGCCGCCGAACTCGCCGGCTCGACCTATTCCCCCCCCATTCCGCTTTTTGCGAAACGGGAGACAAAATGGCAGGGCGTGGTCGCAACGGCAACAAAATCTGTTGCATCGACCGCAGTTTTAACGAAAGTAAATGAAAATTTTGTCCAAGGAGGAAAAACGTACGCGACTACAAAGACGACGCTGGTGCTGACCTGCGGCAAGGACAAAGTCGAACTCACGACCTGGTTCTATCCCGACCTTGGCATCCTCCGACAAGAACAACGCAGCGGCCCTAACATGCTCCGCGACCGCCGCATCGATTTCATTTCAGGGTCGTAACGGGACACGGGATATGGGTCGAAAGTCGGAAATCCTGACGCCCAAAACTCGTAACTCGTGACTCGTAACTCGTTACCCTTGCCCCCTAGAACGCCATCCCCTCGTAATCGCGCATCAGGCCGACGATGCGCCCAAGCACGCGGGGGTGGTCGTCTTTGGAAAGTTCGATCGGGTCGTAGGCCGGGTTGCTCGGCATGAGCCGTATCCCCCCCCGTTCGTAGTGGATGCGTTTAATGGTCGCCTCATCGCCAATAAGCACAGCCACCAAATCGCCATGGTTGGCCGTCTGCTGGGGCTTGACGACCACAAGGTCGCGCGGATTGATGCCTTCACCGGACATCGAGTCGCCGCGAACACGCAATACGTAAGCGCCTGAAATGTTTTTCACCATCTCGCTCGGCACAGGAATTAGGTCTTCGATGTTCTGTTCGGCCGTAATCGGTGCGCCCGCCGCGACCTGGCCCACAAGCGGCAGCATCGCCACATTGAGTGAGGTCTGGTACGAGGGGTGCGTGATCCGGATCGAGCGGGGGGTGTTGGACCGCTCGATATAGCCCTTTTTCTCCAGGGCCTCCAAGTGGACGGTCACGCCGCGCAGCGAGCCTATCCTGAACCTCTCACCGACCTCCCTAATCGAGGGTGGATAGCCGTTTTCCTGGATGTATTCAAAAAGAAACTGGAGGATCGTCTCTTGACGCGCTGTCAGACCTTTTGCCACTGTTTTTGCTCCGATTGAAGCGCACCCATTGCGCTACGTCCACTATTATACACCCTTTTTGTCTACTAGTCAAGGGGTGGCCCGGTCATTCCGGAACCCGAATGCCATAATCTGCGGTTAGTCTGCTTGAAAGGAGTCCGCGCATTGTCAATTACTCGACTTAGAAACATGACCGAGAAAAAGGGGTGCAGGACAGCAGTCTGGGTGCTCATGGTGGCCAGCGCGATCGGCGTGTCCATTTCCGGCTTGCTGGTTTGCGCCGGCGGCGACAGAACTTCACAAACCGGCCAGGCTGACTTCGTCGTCGGCACGATTGACGGCCAAGAACTCACTATGGCCCAAATCGACATTCAGATCCAAGCGGCACGCGGCCAGTCCGGGCAGGTCAGCGACCCGTTCTCCGAATACCAGATCCTTGCAGGTGCGCTCCAAACGTCGGTCGCACAGTTGGTTATCACTTCGTTGGCTGTGGCGCGCAACGTGGTCATCACCGACGAACAGGCCGTCGCTATGGCCTCGAGCGAAGTCGATGCGGCACTGACACAGTTCCGAAGCCGCGCACAGGCAGGCGGAGTACTTAAGCCCGGTGCGACCGAACAAGAGTTCCAAGAGTTTTTCAAGAGCCAGCAAGGAATGACGACCGCAGAGTTCAAGGAGGGCCGAATCAACGACATGAAAAAGGGACTCGCAGAGCCCGTCAGGAGAGGCGGAATACTCGCCGCCTATTATCAACAAGCGCTCCAGAACGACTATTACACCAAGACGCTCGTGACCGACGACGAGGTAAAAAAATCTTACGACGCCTTTATGGTCAAGTCGATCTCGTTCGACAGGGCCGGACTCTCGGACGATCAGCGCAAGAAAGACGCAGCAACCGCGCGCGCTGAGATCATAGGGGGGGCAGACTTTGACGCAGTCATGAAAAAGTACATGACGACCCAGGCCAAGGAGCCGACGAAAATTCCGCGCGCCTCATTGGAGTCCACCGAACCCATGAAGCCGATCCTTGCCTTGGCTCCGGGGGGGGTATCCGAAGTCATCGACTCCTTCGGCGTGCCAAGGATCTATAAACTGGTCGAGATCAAGTCCGAACTGCCAAAGGACTTCGAGGCGTCGAAGACGCTTTTTTCCGACACCTATAGGCGACAAAAGGCGATGCAGGAAATGCAGAAGGTGCTGATGGAAGCGATCAAGACCGCCAAGATCGAGTGGAAGAGTGCGGGCTTTGGGCTCGTATACAAGGTGGCGGCCATATCGTCACAGGCGGATTTGTCTAACGCCGCTGTGAAAGCCGAACTGCAATCGGTCGTCGCGGTCGTGACCGACCCGGTCATAGACCCTTACGGTCTGCAACCGGCGAGACTTGCGCGCTACCTGGCCGCCGAACAACTCAACTCGATCTTCGACGAGAAAGAGCGCGTCGCGTTCTTGCCGAAGTACGCGGAGATCGTTCTTGACATATTAGCGACGACGGAAAACATCGATCTTCGATTGCGACTGGCCGACACGTACGAACAACTCGGCAACAAAGTCGCAATGACCGATGCCCTCAAGTCAGCGGCCATCAACAATTCAGGGTTCGAAGAAAGCAACACTGACGCCTTCAATCGCATTCACACAAAGGTGACCAAACTCGAAGTGGAAAAGAAGATCGATCCAGCGGATGCGCAACAAATCCGAACCATCCTAAACGAATGGAGCGCGAGGAAAATGGAGGCCGACGCCCTACAACAAAAGAGCACAACAGACTTGGACCAGTTCAACATCGATCCTGCGACGGGCAAGCCGCTCCCCAGTCCTGCGGACGAAGCGGCCAAGAAGATACTGGACCAGGCGAACAAGCCGAAGTCGGGAGGCTAGTTGCCCAAGGCGCGAGGCACGCTCGTCGTCGTGGCCACGCCGATCGGCAACCTCGGCGACCTCTCGCCTCGTGCGAGCGACGCGCTCCGCAACGCAGACTTCTGGATCGTCGAGGACACCCGCGTGAGCGGCAAACTCGGCTCAGTACTCGAAACGAAAAAGCCGATGCGAGTCCTGAATGACCACACGCGGCCAGACCAAGTCGAAAAACTTGCCCAAGAAGTGGCTGAGTCCGCTTCGACCGCATTAATGAGCGATGCTGGGACGCCTTTAGTGAGCGATCCGGGGGCCGAACTGGTCCAAGCCTGCCTAAGGCTCGGGTGTGAGATCGACGTCGTTCCCGGTCCAAGCGCGGTCTCAGCCGCACTTGTTTTAAGTGGGTTTTATGCCCAGAGGTACGCCTTCCTCGGGTACCCCCCTCGCAAGCCTGGGCCGCTCCGCGAGTTGCTGGCCCCGTACAAAGATTCGACCATGACCCTCGTTTGTTTTGAGTCCCCCCACCGGATCGGCAAGTTTCTTGCGGTGTGTGCGGAGGCGCTGGGAGACCGGCGCTATGCGGTCTGCCGCGAGATCACCAAAGTCCACCAACAGGTGTGGCGGTCCAGCCTGCCAAATGTGCCAGAACTGAGCCAAGTTCCGGCAAAAGGCGAGGTTACAGTCGTGATCGAGGGGCACCGCAGGCTCGAATCCGTCGAGGACAGAGTATAATTTGAGTGTCTCCGCGGCCTAGTGGGCCGTGGGAAATAAAATGTTACGGTCAGTCGTTGCTATAGGGCTCCTTTTCCTGTGCGCGCTCTCGTTCGCGCAAGGGAGTACTTATCGTCTGCAACCCGAAGACGTCGTCCGCATCCAGATTTACAACCAACAGGACATCATCGCCGTGCTCCCAGTGGGACCTGACGGGAACATCAGCGCCCCGTTCGTCGGGACGATCCTGGCCGAAGGCAAGACCACCAGCGAACTCGAAGCGGAACTCGCAGAGGTCTACAAGACGAAACTCGGTCTGCGCGACCCGGTCGTTTCTGTGACCATCGAAAAGTACCGCCAAATCCGTGCGACGGTGACGGGCGCCGTCCCCGCTCCGGGAATCTACGAAATGAAACCCGGCGATTCGCTCATTAACCTCTATACCAAAGGGGGGGGACAGATGCGCGACAACAGCACGGACCTGCGGCGCGCGACGATTCGAAGAAAGGGCTCGCAAGAACTCATACCCGTCGACCTATATTCGATGCTCATCAAAGGCGACATGTCGCAGAACTATGAGGTGCGCGACGGCGACGAACTCATCATCCCCGAAGAAACGCGCAACCGCATCGTCGTACTTGGTCGTGTGCCTGCGCCGGGGCCGTACCCCTATAAAGAGCCGATGACGCTTATGGATGCGATCGCACTTGGCAAGGGCGAGATCGAATTCCGCTCGAAACTCAGCGCGGTCCGAGTGATCCGGCAATTGCCAGGTCGGCCAGGCGAGTATTTACAGATCCAGGCCAATTTGGTCAAGTTCATGAACAACGGCGATTCCGCGCAGAACGTGGAACTCAAGCCCGGCGACATCGTTTGGGTGCCGGACTCAGGCAACATCAACTATAGCCAAGTGACCTCGATCGCCAACATCCTGTTCATCCTCGACAGGTTTGGTTTCAACACCAGCATCCTCGGCGGCTAGTCGACCGACCACTCGGTGACGATCTCTGGAGTGCTCCTTAAGGTCGCCGCGACGCTGCAGTATTTTTCGTCGCTGAGCCTGATCGCCTTTGCTACTGCGTCAGGGTCAAGCCCGTTTCCCTTTAGCACATGTTTTAATTTGAACTTCGTGACTGGCCTTGGGAACACGTCCTTCGGCCCGCGCTCCCATTCGATTTCAATGTTGTAAGTCTCAAGCGGCTGTCGCATTTTCTCCAGGATCGAAACCACGTCCATCGCGGTACACGCGCCGAGAGAGGTGACAAGCAGTTCTATCGGCGTCGGCCCTGACTGCTCTCCACCGGAGTCGGTAAACGTGTAGATTCTAATCGTGTTCCCGCTCGGCGTCATGGCGTCGAACGCCATCTTCCCCTTCCATTCCAAGTCGATCTTCATTTCTCGATAAAGTATGAACCTCGAAAAGGGGTGGCCCGGTCTGCTCCGGAGAGCCAGACCGGGCCATTTGTAACTCAGAAGTCTCGTGCCACGGACAGGCTCTCGGGAGTCTGTCCGGGATCGGCGCACTCGGCTCGCGGGGACGCTCGCCTCCCACCTAAACGCTTGCCCTCCCTAGTTAAATGTAACACGCCCGGAACGGGCTTGCTACTCACGGTCGAGACGACCGTGCCACGATGAAGGCGCGTTCACACAATCCCAAAATTAGACGACCGAGCCACGGACGAAGGCATCGCCTTTGTCCGTGCCGATCGGTTTGACGTTGACGACCGACTCAGGATCGAAATCGAGCAGTTTGAGCCAGTCGGTGACAGAGTCCGACTTCGGGAAGATCTCGTTCTCTTGGAACTCGGCGCGGACGGCGTCGTGCATGTCCACCTCGCTGATCCCGTGATCCCCCCCCTGATCGGTGATCGAGCGGCGGATCGCGAAGTCCTTCGATCGATCCACCACGGACTTGAGCAACGCGCCGCTCACGAGGTCGCGCCAGTGGAGCGTCTCGGTGTTTCCGTTCTTTAAAGAGACCTTGAGGAACTGCGTCTCAGAGACTTTGCGCCACAAGAATGCGAGCGTCGATTCGACGAGCGCACGGCGGGCGCACTCCGATTCCCCCCCCTGGTCCTTTAAAAGCATAGGGTCGAACGGCAGGCGGTCGTGCAGATAGATCGAAATAATCTGCCGCGATGCGTCTTTGTCGGGCCGCTCGATTTTAACTTTGCGGTCAATGCGTTCTGGTCGCAGGATCGCAGGGTCAATATAGTCCGGCCTGTTGCTTGTTAATACCAGCACAACGTTCTCTAAGGAAACCAATCCGTCAAGTTCTGCGCAGAACTGCGGCACGACAGTGTTGCTGATGTTGAGCCACCTGCCCGTCGAGCGCGTGCGCAGGATCGACTCCGCCTCGTCGATAAAAATGACCACGAGCCGACCCTCCTTCGCCTTTTCGCGCGCGGTGGAGAACACTTCGCGCACCATGCGCTCGGTCTCTCCGAGCCACATGTTCAAAATCTTGGGGCCCGAGACGTGCATGAAGTACTCCTTGACCTCTTTGCCCGCCTGTTCGGAGTATTGTTTGGCCAGATTGAAGGCGATGGCGCGGCCGATCAGCGTCTTGCCACACCCTGGAGGGCCGTAGAGCAGGATTCCCTTGACGGGTTTCTTGTCGAATTTGGCAAAGATGGCTGAGTGCAACATCGGAAGTTCGATGGTCTCGCGAATGAGCGCGACCGCCTTTTCCTGTCCCCCCACCGCGGACCAGGGAGTGATTGGAACCTCTTCCATGAAGTAGTCGCGCATCTCCTTTTTTGCGACGTGCTCCACTGCGACACGGCCAGAGGGATCAAGGCGAACTTCGTCCCCCACCGCGATCTGCGCAGAATCCAACAAACCAGAGCGCGACACGATGCGGCCAGCCGATCCAGGGGCGTCAGAACCCACGCGCAGGCGACCATCCTCCATCGCCTCGGCGACGCGCAACATCGCACCGGTCGGGCCAGTCTCGACCACCCCCACCACGGCGTAAGCATCGTTGAGCGCGACGCGCACGCCAGGTGACAGAAGAGAAGAATCCAAGTGGGGATCAAGCAGCGCGACGTATTCCGTATCGCCCAAAACCACAAGAACCTTTCCCTTTTCAAGCGCGCGCAGGAACACACCGACCTTGTTCGCAGGCGCGGTAAGTTTTTCATACGCCTCCTCATAGGCGCGGAGCATCTTGTCCTTCTCCTCTTGCTCCTGGACCTCGCGCTTAAGTTCGGACTGCACCGCAGCGAGCAGACTGGCGATCTTTTGGTCTCCGGGCGTTGCGGCTTCTCGCAGTTTTTCAAGCAGGCGGTTGATGCGCTCCTCGCTTTGGGGGTTCATGCTCTAATAATACGACGTATAAGACCTATACGACTTATATGTCCTATTGCTTTGACGCCAAGTACGCGCTTACCACCGCCTCGGAGACTGCGCGGTACAAGTTTCGGTTGACCTTGCTCGATCCAGACATCGCCCTTGTTCCGTCCGCGTCCTGACAGGAGCCAACGACCGTCACGACCTTGTCGCCTTCCGGGCCGGAATCCACGACGGTCGCGCTCACGCTGAGCGAAGTGCCAGGCACGATTCTCTCGACCGCCTTGCAAGTCGCCTCGGCCACCGCGTCCTGAAGGCTCCTACCCGCAGGCATAGTGGCTCCCGTGCCGTCTTTCTTCTGCAGTCGCACCGTCACCGCTACTGGCTTGCTCGGGTCGTCTTCGTCCACCGAGACAAGTCGAATTTCGAAGTCCTTGCGTTCGTTAGTTTCCGGCCCGGCCGGTCGTCCGGGAGGCCGA
>CAYYZP010000024.1:0-2520 GCA_964476165.1 uncultured Fimbriimonadaceae bacterium | reverse complement strand
CGCGCCATTGCGCCGCCGCTCGTTCAATTGTACCTAGACGTATCGGGACGCCCTAGTCTGGTCAAAGGCTCTGGAGCCACGAATGCGAGTCTCTAAAGAGATTCTCGGTATTTGTGCGATAGACCTCATAGAGCGCCTCGTCCGTCAAGCCGTTGTCGCTGAATCTGGCGAAAATGTCCTGAAAAAAACTGTTGTTCGCGTACGCCCGCATCAGTCCGGCAAGTGCCTTTTCTCCCCTGAGCGAGGCCAAGTAGTGGCCGATGGCCCCTGACTGCTGATAGGCCATCCAGACCCTGCGCCTTTCAGACTCGGCCTCTCGGTTTCCTCGGTATGCATGGTCCAACTGGTCGGGCGGGAGCCACTTTAATTGTCCGTTTGCAAACCGGTGCCAAGCGTTCTTGTCAATACCCCCCTCCGCGACCATCGCCAGCGCCTCATCGAGCCAAAGTGGGCAACGGCCCTTCGACAAATTGTGGTTGATGACGTGGGTGTACTCATGGACGATCACGTGATCGAGAACATCGGGATCGTGGACCGCCGCGTGGGGGACGCAGATTTTTTCGTAGGGATACTTGTCGGTGCAGTACCCGTGCCGTCCCGGCATCCAAGGGACGTTCGACTCTTGGGCCAACACGCTGACCAAGGTGGGGGCGCTGTGTTCATAGTCGAACCGTTTGGCGATGGCGTCGCAACTTTTTTTGATTTGTGCTTGCAATACTCCGTGGTCGATCGGCATTTCGTCTTGGATTGTTTCGATTTTGAGCCAGTCATTTACTTCGTTGATCGATCCCCGTTCTCTGGTCATGTGCTCGCCTTCGATCATGCGAAGGCCGATTAGACTGTGGCCCATGTTCCCGGCGCCTAATGAGAGTGCTGCGTTGTGTGCCTCTTCGAGTTTGTCCCAATAATAGTGCTCGAACACGACCCGCCACGCGGCGGATTCGCCCGCCGCGCCGTAGTGTCCTGCGAGACCGGCCCACTCTCTCGCGTTTGGCATTCCTCTTTAAGACGCCTTTCGGAGGAACATCCCGGCGGGGATTGGTCCAAGTTTTCCGCCTGGAAGTTGGACTTTGACGGTTAGGTCTTGGCTGCCGCCCGCCTCGAAGAACCCTATCTCGATCGGATACACGCCGGGAACGAGACGCACAGCGCCGTCCTTCTCGTTGTAACCGTGCAGCCCGTCGTGGTCGACGACTTTCGCGCCGCTAATTGATAGATAGGAGCCATCGTCACTGCCAATGCGGAACCGGTAGATGCCCTCTTGGTCAATTTTGATGAATCCCGAAAACCTGAGCGCGAAATTCTCGCCGTCGTTGCCGAGCATTCCGATTTCGTTTGCCATGCCCGACTTTCTAGGTGCGAGTTTTGAGAAGTCAGGCACGCGGGCCCATTCACCGCCGTACTCTTGGAAATCAAGTCCATCGACAAGACCGGTCTTGGAGAGGGGGGTGGACTTGACGCAATGAACTCGAGTCACTTCGCCCACGTTTCCAGAGTTCGAGACGAGGGCGAAAGCGATCGTCGCATTGTTGTCCACCGTGATCGCGTTTTGATAGGCGGGAGAAGACTTGTCAGGGTCCTTTCCGTCCATCGAATACCTGAGCGTGAACGGCGCGCCATCGGCAACCCTTGCCGTCACCACCGCGCTCTCTAGGAAAACGGCGGCTGTGAAATCGACCACGGGTGGGGGGATGTGGTAAGAGACATTAAGCGCGTCGAGCCTTGCGAACTGGCGCATGAGCCGCGAGGAGAAATCGTCCCAGTTGCGGCTCTGTTTGGGCGACCATAAAACTTCAGCGGTCGCAAGCATCCTCGGGAACACCATGTACTCGGCGCGTTGGGTGGTCTGAATCCACTCGGTCCACACGTTTGCCTGGCCGCCGAGGACGTGCTTCGCTTCTTCCGTTGATAGTGCGTCAGGGACTGGCTCCCAACCATAGACCGATTCCGTGGAGGTGGTTTCGTATGGGTAGTCGAAATAGCAGTGGCTGGTGGGAGACATGACCACGTCGTGCCCCGCCTTCGCCGCGTCGATTCCGCCCTGGATTCCGCGCCATGACATGACGGTGGCTTCCGGCGCAAGTCCCCCTTCCAAAATCTCGTCCCAGCCCACGAGCCTACGGTTGTTCGCGACGAGAAACTTCTCGACCCGTTTGACGAAATAACTCTGGAGTTCGTTCTCGTCCTTCAATCCTTCGTCCTTGATTCGTTTTTGGCAGGCGGCGCATTTTTGCCAATGGCCCTTCCAGACTTCGTCCGCGCCGATGTGGATGAACTGCGACGGGAATATCTCCATCGTTTCACGCAACACGTTTTCCAAGAACTCGAACGTCGATTCCTTTCCTGCGCAGAGAACGTTCGTCACCGATCCCCCCACCTCGGGGTGTTCGGCGACGCCGTCGCACCCGAACTGCGGATAGGCGACGAGCGCGGGCAAGCAGTGACCCGGCATTTCGATCTCGGGAACAATCGTCACGTTTCGCTCGGCGGCATAAGCGACGATCTCGCGCATTTCCTTCT
>CAYYZP010000023.1:0-2764 GCA_964476165.1 uncultured Fimbriimonadaceae bacterium | reverse complement strand
GCTGCTTCTGGGAAACTGACGACGTGGCGTTTTTGGAGGCTGACCGACGATTTGCTCAAGCAGGTTCCAGAAGGCACGTTGAAAGACTTCTTAGACCGCAAACTTCCTGACGATACAAAGATCGAGGACGTTCTTTTGCAGGCGAAAGAAGGGAAGTTGGGAGTGGTGGCGTTGGGCGACTTGCTGCTCAAGAAAAATCCGGAGATTTTCACGCTACGGACCTATTTTTACCAAGTGTGGGAAAGCAAGGACGATGGCCTGACGTGGAAGGTCAAGGCGACGCTCGGCGACCAGATGGACTACTATTCCGGAAGGATAACCGCGAGCCCGCTCAACGCAGACGAAATCTATGTGACCGGGCTGCGGACGCTGGCGTCGAAGGACGCGGGGGTCTCGTTTGAGGCGCTCGACAACAGGAACCACGTCGACAAGCACGTTTTCTGGATCGATCCGCGCAATGAGAAGCGAATGATCGACGGAAACGACGGCGGGCCATATTTGAGCATGGACGGCGGCAAATCGTGGCGCCACCTTAACACGATCGCGGTGGGGCAGTGGACGACGCTGATGCTCGATTTCAAGACGCCGTACAACATCTTTGGCGGAATGCAGGACAACGGCACGGTCAAGGGCGCGAACAATTACCGGCCAGGAATCGACGGCATCAATGAGTGGACGGGCGTGGGTGGGGGAGATGGGAGCATGATGGCCGTCGATCCGCGCGAGGGGGGGGACTTGATCTACACGTCTTTCCAGTTCGGCAACTTTACGGCATACGATCAGAAAGTGAACAAGAGGTGGTCGGCTACCCCCACCGGGAAGGACCTGCGGTTCAACTGGCTGTCGCCGATCATCGTGAGCAAGCACCACCCCGACATCCTCTACGTCGGTTCGCAGTTCGTGCATCGCTCGTTTGACCAGGGCCGCAAATATGAGGTTCTCAGCCCAGACCTCACGAAGGCGAAGAAGAGGGGCGACGTGCCGTTTTCGACCCTGACCGCGCTCGATGAGAGCCAATTTAAGTTCGGGGTGATATTTACGGGCGCGGACGATGGATCGGTGAAAGTGACAAAGGACGGTGGCGTGACGTGGGAGGACATCGCAACTCCGCAGCCAGACCGCTGGGTGACGCGGATCATCGCGAGCCAGCACGACGCAGCGACCGTTTATTGCACACAGAACGGATACCGCCAGGACGAGTGGTCGCCTTACGTCTGGAAATCGACCGACTACGGCAAGTCGTGGGTTTCGATCTCATCAAATCTTCCCTATGAGCCAGTCAACACGATCCGTGAGGACCCCGCGGACGCGAAGCGACTTTTCGTTGGGACCGATCTTGGAGTATACGTGACTTTGGACGGTGGGGGTACGTGGCTGACTTTTGGGAGTGGAATGCCGCGCATCGCAGTCCACGACCTAGCGATCCAGCACCAGGCGCGCGACCTCGTTGCGGCGACTCACGGCCGGAGCGCGTGGGTGGCGGACCTCGAGTGGCTCGACGAAGCGACTGAGGAAATCCGCAACAAGGACATCTATCTTTGGAAGGTCGATGAGCCAACTGGTAGCGAGCGATGGGGGTATGACCGCCGCGCGCTTTGGGACAAGCGCGACCCGAACGAGCCGAAAGTCGCTGGGCGGTTCTGGTCCAAGTCTCGCGGGAAAGGGACGGTCGCCATCGTCGATGCGGGAGACAAGGTCGTCAAATCAATCGAGGTCGATGCCGTGCCGGGGTTCAACATTTATGAGATTAGTGCGGTGCTTTCGGCGCGTGTTGGCTTGGAGCCAAAGAAGATCGACCAGCCCAAAACGCTCGACGAGGCGCTCGCCGATCCCTACCCCCGCCCGACCTACATCGCCAAGGGGAAGTATTCGGTCAAGGTGACAGTTGGTGAGAAATCGGAGAAGGCCGAGTTTGAGATCAAGTAGCGCGGAGAGACGAGTGACGGGTGACGAGTGGGGAGCGAATTGATCCCCCCCCTCGAAATCCTCACCGACTGCGGCAGATGGCGGACATGTTGAGCACCATTTGCTCGACCGTGTCGTTCGTCGAATAGGCGGGGGCCATGCCTTTGATCCTCGCGTCCGCCAGTGTTAGTTCCTTGAATACTTGCGCGATCGTTTCGAATCGCAGGCGCCGTGCGGCGCGGACGGCCTTTTCGCGCGTCCAATCGCGCTCTTCGTTAATGCGCGGCTTAGTCGTCATCATCGATAGAACTCGCAGGGAAGGGCTTGACGCAGGGCAATCGGCTTCGATGCACATGCGTGCCTGCCAAATGACGCGAAACTGGCGTGAGATGGTCGGGAAAATGCGAGAAAACGCCTGATTGTCCATCTTCTCGCGGCTTCCCATCAATATGCGCAATTGCTTCATCGCGTTGCCGGAGTCGCCGGTCACGATCGCATCGACGAGTTGATAGACGTTGTACTCCTGTTCGGGCGCGACGACCGTGCGGACGACCGACTCGGTGATCGCCTCGGACTCGCCCACGTAACAGATCGCCTTTTCAAGTTCTGCCAGAGCGATGGTAAGGCTTCCACCTGTCATTTCAACAAGGATGTTGGCCGCGGTGGGGGAGAGGTGCTTGCCGTGCTCCTTTGCCTTCTTGCGGACTGCCTCGAGCACGTTCTTGGCATCGACCTCCATCGCTGAGACGAGCCCCCCCCCTGTCGCCACAATGTCTGCCCAGCGCTTGGAGACGGTCTCAAGCCTCCTTTGCCGCTCCTCATCGCCCGATTCATCGTCAGCGACGAGGGTGAGCGGCTT
>CAYYZP010000022.1:0-3094 GCA_964476165.1 uncultured Fimbriimonadaceae bacterium | reverse complement strand
ATTCCGAAAGTCGCGTGGCGCGCGAGGCTTCTTCTGCGGCAATGTCGAAATGACCCTCTTGCATCAAGAGTTCAACGAGTCCAATGCGCGGCCGCAGATCGTAGGGCGCAAGGTCGATGGCGTCGCGCAGAACGAGCAGCGCGGACTCGCTGCGTTGCTCTTTGACAAGGGTCTGGGCGCGGGTCATGGCGTCATCGATCGCGAGCGACGGCGCGGCCTGCTGGATCGCTGGCCCTTTGAAAACGAGCGACGGCCCTGGCTCTGGCGAAAGGATTCGTCGTTGCGGCTCGTGGTTTCTAAATGGGCCCTCGGCAAGTATCTGAGTCCAAGTTCGCGCAAGGGTCTCCGCTGTGCTTTCGTAGTCGGGCTGGCCGTTGATAAGTACGGTCATCGTCGCCAATGTTCCGTCTGATAGGATTCCTGCGTATTTTTCGCGCAGTGCGAGTGTGGCCTCTTCGTCGATCTTGCCGTCCTTCGAAACGACGAGGCGCGGCACGCCCCTTTTTTCATCCCTTGTCATTGACCAAAGCGTACGGCGCATCGTTCCGTCGTAGAGGGTCGCCTGGGGCCGGACCACGTTGTTAATCGCCACGGCCTCGACGATCAGGACATAGGCGATCTTGAGGCGCGCGGCATAGTTTGCGACCGTCTTTTGGTCTGGGTTTGCCACAAAGCCTGGCAGTTTTTTGTCCTCGACGTAAGCACGGAATACGGGATCGGACATCGACCAGAGGATAGGTGTCACGCGCCCTTCGAGGTCGATTTGTTCGGCGAGTCTTTGTCCGACAGGAATGTTGTTCGCGTCTTTGTCCTTTGCGAGTCGTTGAACGATCAGAACTTCGGGCTTAGCAAAACAGACCGCTGAAAGAAGGAGGAGCACCGCAATTGACAGCGGTCGCGGCGGCACTAGGCGCCTCTCAGGACTCTGACCGCTTGTCTACAAACGTCCAACTGGGTCTGAACTCGGATATCGCTTTGATCGAGTTGTTCGAACGCCGTGATGGCTTTTTGATAAGCGGTGATGGCATCGTTGGTCCGACCCAGTCGCTCGTAACACTGGGCGAGCCTTTGAAGGTGCGCCGAGGGGGGGGCGCCAGCAGTGATCGCCTTTTCGTAGGCGTCCGCAGACTTCGTGTAATCGCCCAAGACGAACTGGTCGCGTGCGACGCGGATCAAGGTTTCGATCTTCGCGGTGTTGTCCTCGACGGGCTCGGTCCCGGAGACAGGGTCGCTGAACTTGCTTGGTTTGACATCGACGATCATGTTTCGCGCTTTTGCAGTATCGGTCGGGCCGGGCTTGAGGACCGATGGGTCGGGATCGCCCAGAATCTTGTTCACGGCGACACTGGCGGTGGACTGCGAATCTTGAACGGAATTCGGATCGATCAAAACCGGAAGGACGCTTTCTTCGACCTCGCCGGTGATGCCTGGGAGCAAGCCGCCGTTTGATTCAACGCTCTCCCTTGCGATCAATGGAGAGACGACCTGCTTCTCTTCGGGCTGCGAAAGACCTTGGTATTCGGACCGCGTCGGCGAAGTCTGAACGTTCGGAGCATAGTCCGTGCGGTTGCTTGCGACGGGGGGTTCCGGGAAAAACGGCTGTGACTCGATCAGCGGTTTTGACGATTCACTTTCTGGTTTTTGGCCCCAGTCTGACGCCACCATGAGCGCGCTGCCGGAAGAAACGAAGAGCAGCGCACCTGCGACTGCAGCGCCGATCATCGAGTTTCTGTTTGGTCGATTTTTTGGAACGACGATCTCACCGCTCGCAACGATCTTTTCCAAGTGTTGGAGCCTGAGTCGGTCAAGACCTGACTCAGGCTCAATGGCGATGATGTCGCGGTAGCAGCGGAGCGCGAGGCTGTAATAACCAAGTTGTTCGTGACAGTCGCCCAATACCGAAAGCGCTTCGACGCAATAGGGGTTGTCGTCGAGGACGGCAGTCGCAATGAGAGCGGCCTGGTCGCAGCGGCCCTCGGCAAAAAGCCTTCGGGCGTCCTCGACCATTCTGAGGTCCGAGGCGGTCGTTTCGGGGCGCTCACGTTCGATAACGAACCCGCAGCCCCGACAAAAATGGCTGTCAGAGACGTTGGCGCAACCGCATTTCTCACAGGCGACGATTCCCACTAGGTTAGTCCTACCGGCAGGTTCAATTCTACCCGCCTTGCACTGGGATTGACGTATCATGGCTGGCCCCTAGTTCGTACTTGGCACAATGTGGGCCGTTGGGAGCGCGATTGCTGGCTCCAGGCCCGGTGTTTTTGGTGGAAAAAGAGGTCGTGCCGATTCTCATTGGCTCAGGGAGAGGTGACTTCGAACATTTCGGCAATGATGAGAAATGTGTCATTCTGAACCGTGACCTACCGGGAGATAGAAGTTCGGCCTCTATCTGACGGGTGGGTTTTGGATCGGCAGACCGGTAGTCACCGTATCTATAAACACGAGAAGCGAAAGCAGATTATCGTCTTTTCGGGCCATCGGGCGAGTGAGAAGGTCCGAAAAGGCATATTGCACAAGATCATGCAACAGGCAGGTTGGAAATGAAGCAAGAGTACATCGTCGTTTTCGAGCCAGACGAGGATCGGCGGATAGCATCGGTTCCTGACCTCCCTGGTTGCTTGAGCGACGCGAAAACGATCGAGGGAGCCCAGTCGGCAATCCGCGAAGCGATTCGACTTTGGTTAGAGACGGCACGTGCAAACAACTGGCCCATCCCTGAGCCTCGAGCGACCGGCGAGCGCATCGCCATTTAGTTTCAGGCACCTGCTCTTTGCTTGCCCATTCATAAGAAGTCCGCGCAGATATAATGCCCCGCGTGGAAGCGGTTTCGGGCAGGACCCCTCTTTATGACGCGCATGTGAGGCTGGGCGGGCGGATGGTGGCGTTTGCGGGATACGACCTGCCTGTGCAGTACAAGGGGATCATCGCGGAGACGAAGGCAGTGCGCACTTCGGCGGGGATGTTCGACGTGAGCCACATGGCGCGACTCGTTTTCACGGGCGAAAAGGTGTTGGAGTTCCTGGAATGGGTGACAGCGAACGATGTTGCTGCATTGTGCGATGGGCAGGGGCAGTATTCGATGCTCCCGAACGAG
>CAYYZP010000021.1:0-6080 GCA_964476165.1 uncultured Fimbriimonadaceae bacterium | reverse complement strand
CCACTGAAACTTTACTTCGTCGCCGACGGGCAAGCGCGGGGCCAATACCGAGGCTCATCAGACGACTGGCAGGCGGAGGTCGATTGGTCGACCACGATGCTGGAGACGGAGCGCGTCGAACTGGCGTCCGCCTTAGGTTTGGAGTCGAAAGACGTTCCGATGGGGCTCACAGTGACCGCGTTCAATAACACGGACCTCGCTGACGACTACAGCCAGGACATTTTCTTCCTCACTTATTCATCGATCGTCCCGACATGGCTACTGGCCGCCATCGCAATCGGGTTTCTTTTGTTCCTGGCGGTAACGCTCAAAAAGCGAAGAGCCAATCAAATGGAACTAAATCAGTCTCAATCTCAGTCAGTCAATTGACCATGACGACTTTGCTCGCTGCCGCGCTCCTCATGGGAAACCCTGGCTCGGATCCGTGGAAGGAATTGAGCATCCTTTTCCTCGGCAACAGTCACACGACCATGAACAACCTCTATGCGCAGGTTGTGCGGTTCTTGGAACACGACAATTCAGACCGAAAGGTCAGGAGCGGGCTCATTTCGGGAGCCCATTTGAAGAACATGTGGATCGACCCTTCGACCAAGGATACGATTCAGAACGGCAACTGGGATTACGTTGTCATGCAAGGACAAGAAATCAGCATGTCTCACAAGTACGACTATTCAAAGCAAGAGGCGATCAATTTAGCCTTGCTCGCAAAGAAGTCCGGCGCGAAGGCGCTTTTCTTCGCTGAATGGCCGCGACGCAACGTCGACGAAAGCGATTACATATTCGAAATCTACGCCGCTATGGCGGCCCAGTCTGGCGCAGAGGTCGTCCCCGTCGGTTACGGATTCGAAAAAGCGATCGGTGAGAAGTATGGAAACTCGCTTTGGAGCCAGGACGGAAACCATTGCAGTCAGCACGGCGCCTATTTAGGTGCCCTCACGATCTACTATTGGATCGCGGGCACTTCGTCTAATCCAACGTTGCATCTGCCGAGAGAGGTCGATCGCGAATCGGCTGAAACACTTGAATCGATCGCAAAGAACGTCGTGGACGTCTGCCGCAAGAACCCGAAGAAGATTCCTACTGCCGCACAATGGCGAAGCCGTTAGGGCCTGACCCAGGATCGCCTGTCGTATAGGACTGCGCGCTTGCGAACTGCCCGTTCGCCCCGACGAGAAAGCGGATGATCGTGCGGTCGCCTTGGTTCGCGACGTAGGCCACATTCGTCCCGCGCAAGGAGAAAACGGGCATGGCACCGTCTCCTGCCTGAACGATCGCCGGGCTCAGGGCGCTCAAGGAGCCGTTGAAGAGAATGTCGTATTGCAGTACGGTTGTGCCATCGTAGTTGGTCGTGTAGAAGTAACTGCTATCGTTGCTGACCATGGCCGCTTGATTCCGAACGCCGGTCGTCATTACAGGTTGGGAAGCGTGAGGCACAAGGCTGTGATTGGCCGACACGGTGTAGACGCGAATCTCTTCTGAGGTCTCACAGGCGACGTAGACATAAGCGATCCCAGCGGGAGTCATGGCTATGCTAGAAGCACCTGCACCAGTCGCGATGGAAGATGTTGGATGAGGGGAAAGGCTCCCGTTGACCGCTACGGAGTACTGTCGGACTTCGGCTCCCGCGCTACATGAAATGTACAAGGTGTCGCCGCTAGGATGGACAAATCCGAACCTTGGGTCGACTCCACAGGCCACAAACGCAGGCGTCATAGCCACGAGTTGACCGTTCACTGCGACGGAAAACTGATAGACGCGGCTGCTCGATGGATCGGGGATGTAGACCACGTTTTTGGTCGGATGGGCGATGATGGACCAAGGTGCAGCGCTGAGCCCGATTGTCGCGGGCGACAGGGGAACAAGGGTTCCACCTGGCTCGATCAGGAACTGGCTGATCACGTTTGCGGTGAGGTGGCTTGCATAGAGGTACAGGCCATTTGCGCTGACGGCGACTCCCGAAGGGGTGAGGCCGATGTTTTGAGTGTCAATTTCAGTCAGTAGGCCGTTTGTGAATATCTCATAAGCCTTGATGAATCCGCCACCTGCGAAGCCACGGTTTGAGACGTACAGGTAGGTGAGCAAGGAAGTGCCCGTCGTGGTCGCTGTGGTACTGGTGCCCGTGGTGACAGTGCCACCGCTTGACCCGCCTCCACCACAGGCTGACAGCGCGATGAGCAACCCAATTCCAACAAACCAAATGAGCGCTTTGTTCATGCGACATCGAGCCACAAGGGCGTGAACCCCGTGAGTATGACGTGAATCCGGCTTTGGTTAGTGCGGAACCGGAGTGTCCCCCAAGAGTGCGGACAGTTCCCTTTCGATCGCCATCGCCCAGATTTCATAGCCGCCTTCGTTCGGGTGGAGGAGGTCGGGCATGAGGCTGAGCCTCATGTCGCCGGAGTAGTTTAGGAAGTACTTGCCGATGTCGAGGCAGACGACCTTTCCGGGTTCGGCGAGCGATTGGAACCCTCGCGTGGCCTCTGCTACGCCGATCCTAAGGCCGTCGTGGACCGACATTCCGCGCGGAAAGATCGAGAGGAGCAAGATCTTGACGTCAGGTACCTCTCTTTGCAAAGTCTTTACGATCTTTTCGACTCCGGAGCCGGTCTGGAAAGCGTTGCTCGATCCGTGACCCAAGTTGTTCGTGCCAATCATGATGACGACGACCTTGGGCTTCATGCCGATGAGTTCGCCGTTTGCGAGCCGCCAGAGGACGTGCTCGGTGCGGTCCCCACTGTATCCAAAGTTTGCGGCTTTGCGATGGCCGTAGTATTTTTCCCATGTCGCCTTGCCCGTACCTTCCCAGCCGTGGGTGATCGAGTCGCCAAGGAACACGAGGTCGGCGTGGCCCGAGTTCGTCAGGGCGACCTTCTCATCGTGCCTCTGCTTCCACCAGTCTTCGGAAAAACGTTCGACAGGGGTCGTTGAGACGGTCTGGCTTTTGAGATCGAAACTAGTCATGACAGTCGTGAGGGCGAGCAGCGCCGGGGCGGTCAGCATAGGTCCATGTTTACCACGTTGGGGCATCGACGCGCCAAAATGACACCTGTGCGCACGGACACCAAGGTCATCGGGATTCCGTACCACCGCCTGGACGAGGCGACTGACGTTTTGGCTCGAGCGTTTGAACGCGACCCTATCATCGCCGCGATCGTCCCACTAGAACGGCCCGATCGGTATGCCGTGTTGAGGGAGTTGTTCCGGTACTCCTGCATGGCGCGTTTGACCCGGACACAGCCAGTGATTGGGATTGAATACGACAATCGGATCGTTGGTGTGTCTTTGCTGTTGACCCCTTATTCACCGCCAGGGACCCACTTGTTGGAGCGTCAGTGGGACCGCACTTCTAAGGCACTTGGGGAAGAGTCTGTGAAACTGGTCGAGGAGTTGGTCCAGAGCCGCGAGGAGTTTTTGCCACCACGGTTGCACCATTACCTGACCGTGGTTGGGGTCGATCCGAAGTATCAGAAGATGGGGTTTGGGCGCGAGACGATGGAAGCGACGTTCGATTCTGCGCGCGACGACACGATCTCTTGTGGGATCATGTTGGAGACCACTGGAAAGAAGAACGTGGTGTTCTATGAATTTAACGGGTTTAAGACAGTTGGAAAAAAAGACTTCCACGGTGTCGAGGTCGACTATATGTATTTTCCAATCCGTTAGGCGACTGGCGTCTCTTTTGGTTGAACTGGGTTCTTCCTTCGGTCAAAACCGCCCAACAATGCTCCACAGATGGCGATCAAAGGCGATGCAATCTTAAGCCACGCCGGAGCATTCAATTGTGAATAGGAGATCGCAAGGGCCGGATTCATATCCATCGATGCCTTTGGCATTTTGCTCAAGTCTGGTTCGGCCGTAGAAAAGAACGGGAGGAGCGAAAGGACCACAAGGATTCCGACGAGGATGTAGGTGCCAAGATTGTTCTTGGCGATGGCTTTTGTGATCGCCCCACCCAAAAACCAGGACAGTCCACCTGCTACCAAATAGAATGGCGAGCCAAGTCGTGGTCGGTGCGAAGGTCTCGGGCTCGAGAATGCCGCTTGTGCCAATGATGAACGCCAGCACAATGACAATGATCGCGCTGACGACTATTGTGCTGATAAAGCCGACGACCGCTCCGGCGATGCCTCTACCCATGTCTCATGATATCCGTTTTGGTTGTCGTGGGTTGCGTTGTTCTTGGCCGTTCTAGGCACAATTGATGAGCCTCGGGCAGTATGATTTCGTTGATGGTCCTTGATTCTTTGTTGTTTTCCCTGGTCTCCACCCCGCCGGACGCGCTGGCGGTGCGGGCGAAGATGGAAGAACTTTTTGCGGCTTCTTCGTTGCCAGGCTTGTCGGCGTGCGTGATCCTTGCTGATGGCACGGAGATCGTAATAGCCGCAGGGTTTGCGAACGAGGCGGGGACCGAGAAAATGGAGCCGAAGCACAGGTTTCCAGGCGGGAGTTCCGGGAAGACTTTTTTTGCTGCGCTGGCGATGCAATTGGAGAAGGAGGGGGTGATCGATCTGTCGCAGAAGTTGGAGCATTATCTTGGTGGCGAGGCGTGGTATGCAGGGCTGCCCAATGGAAAGGAGATCACCCTCGAACACCTGATGCACCACACCAGCGGCGTATCGGAGCACATCGGGGACCCTCGATTTATTCCCTCGCTGTTGAGTGAGCCGGCGAAGGTTTGGACTCCGGCTGAGATGGTGGCTTACTCGTGCAGCAAGGCGCCTCTGTTCCCCGCCGGTGGGGGATGGAGTTATGCGGACACGAACTACATTCTGCTCGCGATGGCGATCGAGAAGGCGACGGGCAAGTACGCCTATGACATGATTCGCCAGCGGTATTTGGTCCCGTTTGGTTTAGCGGCTACGGAACCGTCTGTGAAGTGGACGTACGACAACGTTGCCAACGGGAAACTGTTTAAAGGCGATTCTTTTGGGGAGGGGTGGTCGATGGCGGACGGAAAGTATAAGATTCTTCCGCAGTTCGAGTGGGCGGGGGGGGGGATTTGTGACTTCGCCGCGCGACTCGGCGTATTGGATCAGGTGTATTTTGACCGGAAAAGTGATTGATTCCTCGACTTTGGCGAAGATGAAGAAATCCGTTCCTGCGAAGACTGGCCGAGGGCACGAATATGGGTATGGATTAATGGTGCGTCCGAGCGAAATTGGACTGTCGTATGGGCACGGCGGGTGGTATCCGGGCTACATTACTGACGTGCAGCACTTTGTGGACTCTGGGATCACAGTGTGCATTCAGGCGAACACTGACGACGGCCGCGCGTTCGTTCGGAACTATCAGCAGTTTTGTGTCGAGTTGGCAAAGGCTGCAAAGAGTTGAGCGATTGTGGTGCAGACCTCCAGGTCTGCACTGTGCGACGACGGACTCAATGTCCGAAGACCGGGGTGCGGAGTGAATCCCCGCGCTCCAGTAGAATGCAAGCATGAGCGCAAATCTCTCGCGTGCAGAGTTTCTCAAGGCTGCGACAGTCGCGTCCTTCTTTCCTGGCCTCTCCGGCTCCGCGACCGCTGCGCTCGTTTACGAGACTGAGGGCACGGAGATTTCCCTCAATGATCTGGAGGCCGTCGAAAAGATGACGGGGCTTTCATTTTCAGACGACGAGCGCAAGGCCGCATTGGAATCTGTGCGCGGGTTTTTGGAGAGTTATCAAGCGGCGAGAGCACACAATCTGGCCAATGCGACCCCCCCCGCGACGCCCTTTGTGCCGGTTGGACGTCAGCCCGAGGCATCGAAGGCGACGAGCATCGAGCATCGCTCCATGCCAGACATTGCAAAGCCATCTTCTGACGACGATCTCGCATTCATGACAGTGGCAGAACTGAGCCAACTTGTCAAACAGAAAAAAGTGTCTCCGGTCGAACTGACCTCTCTCTATCTGAGGCGGTTGGAAAGATATGGCACTTCACTGCTCAACGTCGTCACCATCACTGGCGACCTTGCAAAGCGACAGGCGCGAAGAGCGGAGCGAGAGATCATGATGAGGGACTATCGCGGGCCGTTGCACGGAATTCCCTACGGAATCAAGGATTTGTTTTCCGTCAGGGGCTATCCGACGACGTGGGGCGCGG
>CAYYZP010000020.1:0-8682 GCA_964476165.1 uncultured Fimbriimonadaceae bacterium | reverse complement strand
TGAACTCCCCATCGTCCCCCGCTCCCGACCAGTCCGCCATGCGGACGACTGATGGATCGTTTTGCGACGCGCAGCCGAGAGAGATTAGAGAAACAACAAGAAGGACGAACACTCGCACGGCTCAGTTTTACCTGCGATGGTTGGTACCTGGCCTGTTCCTCCGGTAGCATAGCGCTATGGCAGCGTTCGAGGGCCCGAGGGATTGGGGACGGTTGCTGACCGCGATGGTCACGCCTTTCCACGCAGACGGATCGGTCAACTACGAAGAGGCGGCGCGCATCGCCGCACACCTAATCGACGAGCAGAAGAACGAAGGGCTCGTCATCAGCGGCACGACGGGCGAGTCCCCCACCCTGAGCGACGGAGAAAAACTGGGCCTTCTCACGTGCGTGCTCGACGCGGTGGGGGATCGCGCGGCAGTGGTTTTCGGCGCAGGCACGTACGACACGGCCCACTCCATCCATCTGGCGAAAGCAGGCGAAAAGAAGGGCGCGCACGGCATCATGCTCGTCAACCCGTATTACAGCAAGCCGGGACAGGCGGGACTGTACGCGCACTTCTCGACGATCGCCAAAGAAGTCGGCCTGCCGGTCATGCTCTACAACATTCAGCCGCGCAGCGCGATCAATCTGGAGACCCCCACCTTGCTAAAACTCGCCGAAATCCGCAACATCGTCGCAGTGAAGGAGGCGAGCGGCAGCCTAGGCCAGATCGCAGAGGTCGCTGCAAGCATGCCAAATGGATTTCGCGTCTATAGCGGCGACGACGCCCTGACTCTGCCGATCATGGCGGTGGGGGGGCACGGCCTTGTTTCCGTCGCCGCTCACGTCGCGGGCAAGGAACTCAACACGGTCATCGAAAACGCCACCAGCGACAACGCCAAGGCCGTCAACGCGAACGCAAGGCTGATTCCGTTGGTGAAAGCGGTGTTCTCCGCGCCCTCGCCCACACCAATTAAATACATGCTCTCGCTGAACGGCTTCAAGTGCGAGGACGTGCGCCTGCCGCTCGTCAAACTGGACGATCAGCAAAAGGCCGAGGTCCGCAAGGTGATGACCCCGTTCGCGATGGCGTAAGTGTCAATCGATCGGCTTATAGGATTCGTTGACTGAAAGAGTGACGGACTTTCCAAGATCCTTGATGGAGACGCCTTCCGGCGTGATTTCACCAAGGATCAATCCTGGAACGACCGGCTGTCCCGAACGCATCGTCTTCGTCACGTCGCCAACAGTAAAGACCGCCATGCTTCCGAGCCCGCTGTCTGAGAGGATCACACCCTTGAGGACGATGACGGGCTGTGGGCCGCGCACGTTCGCTTTGACGACGGGCACGACCGGCCGGCTCGGCCCCGTGTCTTGGCGCGGTGGGGGTGCGCTGTAAACCGGGTCTGGCCGGACGTATGCCGTGCCCGTCGATCTAAACGGATCTGGGATTGGCCATTTCGCTGTCCTCCACATGATCATCGATCCGGCGCTTTCGTTGATGGATGGCATTTGTATCATCAGGTTGGCGTTCCTCGTCCGCTTAACTTCTTCCTTCTTGTCGCTGTTGAAACGAAACATGGTGGAGCCAATGAAAGCGAACGCGGCAAGGAGCGCGATTGCAAGCGCGATGACCTTGGGTTTGTCCTCTGGTTTATTAGTGATCATGTTCTATTTTTGCCTCATGATGGTCGGTTTTGGCTTTGACGCGGCTTCTTTGATCGCCGCCGCGATCTCTTCCGGCGTCGCGTCCTTCACGTATCTCGTCACGATGAACGAGAGTTTTGTAAACTGGTTCTCCCGGTCCCGCTCCCATCTGATCTGGCTCGTGTTGAGCAGCCGGTCAGTCCTCATCAGCGAGTAAGCGAAACTTCTTGTTGGCTCGAACTTGCCGACGATCGTGATCGAAGTGGGTATCGGCTGATATTTGGATGCAGGGGGGGGCGTCTCTCCTTCCTTGGCTTTGGCGACGGGCTTGGGGGGGGAAGGAAGCTTACGGAACGACTCGATCTTGACCTCAGTCTCACCCGCGATCAATTGCAGCATGTCGATGAACCCCGCCTGCTCGGCCTCCGACCGAGGCGTCGCAGCGAACTTGTCGAAGTCATCGAGGCTCTTGAGCGCGGCCATGTTTTGCAGGACAGTAATAATGTCCTGCCTGATATCTTTCTCTTCCTGGGCCAGCATCTTGAGCCGGTTATATTGTTTGAACGAGAGAAGACCTCCGATCACAAGCACCACCACAGGGAGGATCATGATCAGCGTTGCTAACGGGCCCTTGACTTTCATTACTGTGCCACCCCCTCGAGGATTTTCTTGTTACCGTCGACCGCTCCGGAGGCCAGCGCGCTCTGGTCGTTTTCTGCGGCCCTTTGTGCTGGGAACTTGAGGTCATAGTTCGTCGAAATATTAAAGATCAGCCCTTGGTTCTTGCGGTCCTCGAACGAATCGACGAACGTCTGATTAAATCCGCCGATCAACCTTAGTTTTCCGAGCGTGTTGACGATTGCTTGCTCAGAGCCCGCTTGTCCCTGCATCGTAATGCGTCCGCCAAGGTCAAACGTCGCGGCAATGACCCCCACCGTGGGGTCGAGCGACAGCGACATCTCGTCCATGATCGGTCCGAACGGGATTCCCTTCGTCGCAAGGTCCGCGATGGCGTCGATCTCTGACTTAAACTTCGCTTGCTCAGGCAGGTACTCACTTTCCAACTTTTTGTAGTCCGCATGTAGGGCGGCGTTTTCGGAGTCCTGGATGTTGCTCTTGATCCAGAAAAACATCCAAGTGACGAGGAGCACGACGAACAGGACAGCGGCCGAAATCGCAGCCGAGTTCACCCCCGATTGTGTGCCCGAGACGCGCTCGGCCCGCCTCGCCACCCCTTGAAGGTTTAAAGGCGGAAGTTGAGAGTTTGGATCGTCGATGACCTCGGTCGCCAGACCAAGGGCGGTCAGATAATCGCCCGCATTGGACGTAGTCTCCATGCCAGACCACTTCGAGACTTCCGCGATCGTACAGGGCACACCGATCGATTCGGCCAGCGCGGGCCGCAGGTCCTTCCAGTTTTCGTCGGTGATCGACAGAATGGTCCGCGTGATCGCCGCGTCCTCCATCTGTGTCCGTCGAAGGAACTCGACCGACCGACGGGTCTCGGTCAAAAGCCGTTGCACGATCACAGGGTCAAGCATCCCGCTGCTCCCAGCCTTGATCGCCTGCAGCGACATGGGAACGTCTTCTTGCAAAAGTCCGTCGGCTTCTCGCTCCAACCTTTCCATGTCCTCAAGCCGTGCGCTCTGAATTGAAAGATCGGACCCGCGACAGTCAATTCGGCGGTACAACTGGAGTCCGCTCGGGCCGATGATGGCGATCTCCGTGTTGCTCGAAGAAACCGTCACGTAAAGCGTCGGGGTCTCGGGGGGGGCGCCGATCAGGAGCGCGCGCATCATCGCGTAGTGTTCAGGCACGCGCGAAACAAGATGGAGTTTCGCATGCTTGGCAACGTCCGAAAGAAACCAGAGGATGGGATCGTCAGCGGCCATGCAAACGATTGAAACGTCCCCTCGTTCGAGCGCCTTGCCGACTCGAACGAAGTCAAAAGCGCCACCGTTCTCAGACAGCACATTCGTGTGCCGTATCTCGCCATCGACGACCGACCGCAACTCTTCGTCCGGCATCGCCGGAAAACTGAACGAGCGAACGTAAGTCTGGGAGGACGGCACGTCGAAGACCACGTTGTTCGTCGATGTGCCGATGCGATGGAGGAGCGCCGAAAGTTCTGCACCCACAAAAGCCGCGTTGCCCTGGACGTTTGGGTTCAAGTAACCGTCCCGCATGTCCACTGAGCTTTTGGCGGTGATCAGCGTCGACGAGCCCGAAACGTGCATCTCCACGACGGAAATCCGCCGAGTGCCGAAGTGGACCCCGACGATGCTCGTGATTCTCTTTTTTGACCCTTTAGACATGAAATTTGTACTCTGCCGACTATATGGACGTTTTATAGGGGCTGTTTCTTAGCCGGACTTGACAAAACATTTGCCTGGCCTGGCCGTCGATCGTAATCGTGATCGTGAGATCGATCTGGGCGAGGAACCGGAGTTCTTCACTGGTCGGTGCGTGGATATCGATCGTCGGGATCGTATTCGTGTAGTAGTTTGAGCCCGGCGACTTATAGTATTTGACGTCCAGTGCTGTCACATAGTTGAATACGATGTCGTCGGTTCCACCAATGCTCGTTGCGTCCCTCCTCAGTGACCCGTTCGACAGGTAGTACCGGACCGTCTCTCCGGCTGAGTTCGCGAAATAAGTGATCGACGTGGCGTCCGCCGCGCTAATGGCCTTATAAGGCGTCGCCGCGTCGGGCCGATAGGCCTGCGCGTTGCGGACGTGGTCCACCAGCGTATCGAGTTGCTCCCTTGCACCCTTATCGGAATCGTTGATTCCTTGGACGACGCGGTCGTTCGTCATCGCATTGACGAATACGGCCATGAGCGCGCTCGTAATAATAATGGTGATCACGGTGGCGACCATGATTTCCATTAGGCTGAATCCAGCGTCGCGCCTCATCAAACCCCTGACCTCGCAAAAAGAGTGCCAGTCTGCGCAAGAAGCCGAGGTTGACCGCCGGAGAGTTCTTCTAAATCAAAGATTTGAATGTCAAGTTTTCTAAGCGCGGTCGGACCGGGCCCGATAATGTTGCCGTCCTGATCGTAACTGTACGAAGAGGAAACGACCGAGATCGTCAAGCGAAACTTTGAGTCAGGCAGTTCTGTTGATCCCTGCACGTTTCCGTTGGCGTCCGTGTAACGTGTCAGCGATCCTTCGGGGAGCCCGTAGAAGCCGACGTTCTTCGATTCTTCCAGCGTGCGGCGAGCAAGGTTTAGAGCAAAGCTCTGTGATCCATGGTCGTGTGTCAGGTTATAACTAAAAAACCAAAGGCCGACCATCGCCAGGATGCTCGACATGATTATCATCACCGAGACCAGCGCCTCGATAAACGTCGTTCCGCTTCTAGTTGTCCGTACCATCTCTAAACACCGGTCCCGTCGTCCCTGGCACAGTCAGTTCGCGCCATCGATCCTTGAATCCGTACCACAAAGAATAGTCTGTCGGGTCGCTTCCACTGTCGTTAGGGAAGATGACCCTCGTCCCGCCGCTTACCGTGAAGTAATTTGTGATGACCGATCCGTAGACTGTCGAGTTGCCTGTGAACTTGACCTCTGGGGTATTTGTGCTACAGCCCGGTTTATACGAATAAAAGCCGCCGTAGAAGTTCGATGACCCAGACATTGTTAGGGTCTGGCACTTATTATAGAACAGTCTGAACTTGGACGGATTGGTGCTAGTAAAGATGATCGGGACACTTAAGGCGTCTGCTTGAGAAAATCCAGTTACCGTATCGACCCAGATCCGGACCGGGCCAAGGTGGTTGAGCACGATGACCCCAGTGTCGCCGCCCTTCAGGTCGACCCTTCCCCAATAGTAGTCCCCTGGCGGAATGATCAGGAGCTTCTTTCCGACAACGCCTTCTAATGGCGGGGTCGAGTAAACGACTTCGCCATTGACGACGCTGATTTGCATCGTAACGTATCTTGTTCCAGTTGTGGCGGCATCCAGTGCGCTCGTATCATTCGGATAGGAATTGTTGGGGTCACCAACAAGACGGCTCGAAGCAACAAAGCCTGCTGCAACGAACATTGGATTCATCGTTCCACTGGGGACATAGCGCATTGTTGACGCGCTTTTAGCGTTCGGATCGGTCTGCTCTGCCAAGCCGAGCATTGCTAGCGTAATCCCTGTGATCGAAGTGTGATTGGACATCGCGTTGTTCGAGCCACTCAACTTTCTCATGTTCGCATTGCTGTTGTTGGTGACGAGATGGGAAAGTCCGCCAGTCCACATCGAGTCTGCTATTTCAGGAATCGTCGGGAACTCAACGGGATCCTGATTGATAATGAGGTTGCTCCCAGGGTCGCTGCTGCCAGCGTCACCGCCGTTGAGACTGACGTCGCCGACGACGATGTCAGTGTTCAGTGTTCCGTTGAATGTCACGTCGCCGTTTGTCCCTAAGTCCCCCCAAATCGCTGTTGAAGTCGAGGACGAGCCGCCGCCACTAAACGTGCCAGAGTCGGTGGCATAGAGGACGTATTCTTCGAAGACCGACTTTCTGACCGATCTTGCCCTCACGACTCTGATTACGCCGTTCACAGTCCCGACGGAAGTGATGAGGAGATCCTTCGGAGCGTACCAAGGGCTGATTCCTGAACCATCCGGGGCATCTGGATCCCACTGCGTCACTGAGACAGCAAATGTGCCTGGGACTCCTGAGATTGAACCAGAGAACGGACCGTTTTGACCCGTGACGGGAGCAGCCTGGTGTGCCCGGTTTGGGTCTGACGTGTCAGCGCTGATCCATCGAAGTTCATAGTTGATTCCCGCCTCTGCGATATTCAGGGCTGCGGCATAGTCGGAGTCTATGGTCGCCTTGTTGAGGTTCGCAAGGGCAAAGGTTCCGATGACCCCGAGGAGTACAGACGAGATCAGTGTGAAAACGAGTGCCATGATGAGCGACGCCCCCCGAGTCTTTGCTGGGCTCTTGGTCGCGTTGAAACTTGAACTCACGTTGATCACGCGGCAAGACCGATGCCGATCGTCAAGATGAAGCAACGGATCTCGCATTAATCGAGATGCCAATGCCTGCAATTTGGCGAGGTCGCCATCAAATTTAGTTGTTCGTGCCATCACGGAACACCGGCCCTGAAGTCCCTGGTACTGTGATTTCCCGCCACCTGTCCTTAAATCCGTACCACAATGAATAATCCGTCGGATCGGCTCCCCCACCGTCGTTGGGGAATATGACGCGCGTACCGCCACTAACAGTGAAATAGTTAGAGATCACCGAGCCGTACACGGTCGAGTTGCCCGTAAACTTCACGTCAGGCGTCGTCGTGCTACAACCTTCACGATAAGCGTAGAAACTCCCGTAAAAGTTCGAACCACCGGCCATCGTAAGCGTCTGGCACTTGTTATAGAAAAGCCTGAACTTCGATGGGTTGGTACTCGTAAATATGACCACCGTACTGATCGCGTCCGCTTGCGTGAATCCTGTGATTGTATCGACCCATATCCTTATCGGCCCTAGATGGTTGAGCATGAGAAGTCCTGTCGCTCCGCCTTTCAGGTCGACCCTTCCTAAATAATAGTCACCTGGGGGCACGACTAGCAGGCGCAATCCCTGAAGTCCCTCGATTGGCGGCGCAGACAAAACGACCTCGCCGTTTAAGACGCTGATCTGCATGGTGACGTAGCGCGTGCCGGTTGAAGTCGGATCCAATAGGCTTGAATCTGACGGAAACGAATTGTCGGGGTCGCCGAGCAATCGGCTTGACGCCGTGTAGCCGGCGGAAACGAACATCGGATCCATCGTGCCGCTCGGGACATATTGCATCGTGGCAGGGTTCTTCGCGCTCGAATCCGTCTGTTCTGCCAATCCTAGCATCCCAAGTGTTATTCCTGTGATCGCCGTATGGTTGGACAGGGCGTTGTCCGAGCCGCTCAGGCGTCGCATGTTTGCGTTGCTGTTGTTCGTCGTCAGATGGGTCAGTCCTCCCGACCACATGGACTCAGCGATCTCGGGGATCGTCGGGAACTCCGTAGGAGTCGAGTTGGAAATGAGGTTCGTCCCTGGGTCGCTGCTTGTCGCGTCGCCGCCATTCAGGTTAATGTCGCCGTTAACGATGTTCGTGTTTAAAGAACCGTTGAACGTCAGGTCACCGTTCGTCCCAAGGTTTCCCCAGATTGCAGTCGAAGTCGATGAAGCACCCCCACCGCTGAAAGTGCCCTCGTCGATGGCATATAGCGCATATTCGTCGAATATGGATTTTCTGACGCCTCGTGCGCGGACGACCCTTATAACGCCATTCACTGTTCCGACAGACGTGATCAAAAGATCTTGAGGTGCGTACCACGGGCTGACTCCGAATCCGTCTGGATCTTCAGAGTCCCATTTAGTCACAGAAACTGTAAACGTGCCGGGAACGCCCGAGACCGATCCTGTGTAGGGCCCGTTCTGCCCAGTTACAGGACTTGCCTGGTGGGCGCGGTTTGTGTCAGACGTGTCACCGCTGATCCAGTGGAGTTCGAAGTTGATCCCGGCTTCCGCAATGTTTAGGGAAGCCATATAGTCGGAATCGACGGTGGCCTTATTTAGGTTGGCGAGTGCGAAAGTTCCGATCACACCCAACACAATTGAAGTGATGAGAGTGAACACGAGGGCCATGATGAGCGATGCGCCCTTTCGGTGTGAAATCGACTGATGCGCCTGAGGTTCCTGTTTCATGACCGTGTTCCGAGGGTGCGATGTCCAAGGGCTGCGCCCTAAGCCTATAAATGCCTTCGAGACGGAAGTTTACAACATTCCGCCCCGAAGGCGCATTGTCCGATCTTTAAGGCGGTTGCCTTAGATGCCGAGCATCGTGCCGTTGTCCCATGAAAGGTTCAAGGCGGTGTGGTCAGCGTTGCTGCATTCGACTCGGAACGAGTCAGATGCATTGGCGCCAAGGGTTCCAACCTCGATGTTATAGGCCGAGCCGTCAGCAGGGCACGTCGGTGCGACCTGCAGGTCGACGAGGTCGGTCGGGTCTGGAGCGCCGAAGACCGTGCTGTAAGGCAGCGTTCGGTTCTTGGTCTTCCAGGCCTGAACGGT
>CAYYZP010000019.1:0-2747 GCA_964476165.1 uncultured Fimbriimonadaceae bacterium | reverse complement strand
CGCACATTCTGCCGGATGGCACGGTCTGATCTGACAAGGCAGACCGTGACGATACAAGCGCCGGCTGTTCAGTGATAAAATGTTTAAATGGCGAAGACACCGACCCTCTCGATCTTCAGCGAAACGAACCGCGGAGCCGCTGAGTCACTTTTGAGTTTTGTGCAATCGCTTGGCGAGATCGAAGTCCAGGAGAAGAAGACCTCCTTGCACGTCGTAGCCGGACGTGCGGCTTTTTTGGGAGTGCATCCTCGGAAGAACGGAGTGCGGGTTAACATTGTCTTGGCACGAGGGCTCGAGGGAGAGAGAATCGTCAAGTCAGAACAAGTCTCAAAGACGCGGTTCCATAACGAGCTCGACCTAGAATCCGGGGCGCCTATCGACAGAGAACTTGCCTCATGGATCAAGGAGGCGTTCCGCCTTCAAACGAACAAATCCTGAGACGGCGTTTTCTTGCCTGGTTGCACGGTCTGACCTAAAGCGGTGAACCGTGATCGGGCAACTCGACTAGAGTTCCCGGTCTGTCCCAATCGTCACGGGATCAGACCGGGGCACCCGCGCACCTTACGCCGCTGTTTTGGTGACGTTCTCGCTAAGCGTCTGGGTGACTCCACTCTTTAGAATGGTGCGGCAGACTGGGGGATGATTTTTATTTTTATCCCTCAATCCCCTCAGGGATTGAGGGTGTCGTTTCGGATCCCTCTCCCGACGCGCGTTTTGCTTTCTTGCAGAGTTCGAGTTCGGGGGAGGTTAGGAGGGGGCCAAGACAAAACCTCGCAACGCCCCCACCTTGCCTCACTATCCCTCGCGTGTCGCTCTTCGGGCCGCTGGACAGTTTCGAAGAAGGGGGAATGGTTTTGCGGCTCCGGGAAACGAATGTCCGGCTCTGGCCTGCCCCGATGGAGTCGGGGGAAATGGTTTCTGAGGCCGGATGAGAGGCTGGGCCAGACTCAAATGGACTCAAGCCTGGTTCCAATGAACCGACCGCTAACCGTCATCCTGAGCCTCGTCGAAGGAGGCGGTCAACCGACATCAAACGAGCCCGCGTCGATGCCAATCGGGCATACCCTGAAGCGAATTGGAGCTACGCGGCGGTCCCTCCGCCCTTCCTATCCTCTCGGTCTGCACTGCGCGTCAGACCGGATCATCGGTCTATAGGATTGGCTTGGTTGGCAAATAATTGACGACCAGCCCATAATCGCTCCAATCCTTGCCGCGAAGGAATGCTGCATCATTTGTGCTGAAATCGACACCCGGATCAGGAACGAATCCGTCATCGCGCAAGTCTTCGTAGCGCGTGTAGAGGACGAAACCGGTCCCAGTCTTTTTGTAAATGACTTCACCGCCACCAAAAGGATCGTCGAAGACGAGACCGGAAGGCAACGCGGATGGAAGATCGGGAAAATCGGGAAACCGGTCGATCATCTCAATCGCCGTCCTTGTCGCCAATTCAACGAACAAACTTCGAACCTGATTTACAACCTCATGTCCAAGAAACGGCCCCTGAATCCACTCGTAGGACAGATCCTTCTTCTGCTGTATTGAATCGATAATCTGTTTAAATCGAGACAGACATTCGGACGAATTTTCAATCTTGCTTGCGCGCGCGAACGCGACATTGGTCTGCAAAAGCCTGGCCTCGAATGCATCGAGGGTGTGGAGCCCGATCCTTTTAGGGTTTTTGGGTTCGTCACCCTTGATATCCTCGATAAGATTCTGTAGTTTTTCTACAATCGACGAGCTGCTTCCGGGCGAGGCTGGCACTTTCGAATCCGTAGATTCATATCCGCCCACGTCATGGATCAACTTCTCCAACGAGGACGCTCGATAATCGTCGAAGCCCATTTCGAACGATCTTGTCTCCCCCTCATAAACCTTGATCAGCGGTGGCAAATCGGGGCGGGCATCCAGCGCAGAGCACACTGCCTGGAAAAGTTCTCCACTACTCCGATTCCGAATCAGCCCTTTGATAAGCGCCAGGTCGATTCGAGTTCGAGTACGTGTGTAGTGGAGTATAGCGATCGGATCGGGCTCGCGCGACTGGGAAATCACGATGTCCCACCCAACATGCGTCAGGTATGTGACTGACTTTACATCGCCAGCATCGGCTGCACCGACGATGCCAACTGAGACCGCGCTGACGAGCTTGCTTGTTTCGAAACCCCTTGGCCTAAGCCATCCATGCTCGTCACGACTATGCGACAGTCCAGTAATCCTTTCGCGCAATCCAAGGAACCACGATTTATTTCGAGTGAAGAGTTGCCGACACGTGATGCTTCCGTCTGCTTCTCCTCGATAGAACTGATCGGCCTCTGGCGGAACCGAACTAACAATCTGTTTCCACTTCTCCGTGTCATTCTTTGTGCTGATGTTCTTCTTTGCGTAGTACTCGCTCCAAGTCAACGGGCCGAAGAGTTTTTCTGCCTCCGCTCTCGCCGCTGGCAGTTCGCCTGCGGCGTGAATGTAGTCTGGGTTTTCTCCTAAATGCCTGTTATAGAACCAAACCCCCGCACCGGTCAGCGAGGCGACAAGGATAAGTACTATGCAGATACGTCGAGACTTCTTTCTCCGCACGTGCACAGTTTACTGTTTTCGTCTTTCCATGTCGGCACGAGACGGGTGCGGACTGAGAGTCCGCGCTACGAGTGCAGGCGGGACGCCTGAGGCACAAATTGAACCCGCCGGTACAATCGGCGTTGCCGCGAACCTATGGACCAGGCGCACATCCGTAACTTCTGCATCATCGCCCA
>CAYYZP010000018.1:0-5066 GCA_964476165.1 uncultured Fimbriimonadaceae bacterium | reverse complement strand
CCCCGTCTCCTCGTCGTGCGCCGCGAAGAAGCAAGGAAGTCAGGCCATGTTTCCTATCAAGATTTCAAGGCGCGCGACCGTCGCCCTTGAGTGCAATATCGTGGTTCCCGAGTTTCGCGGCCTGTTTGGAATGCGCCAAATTCCCGAAGGCGAATGGTGGGGCGGGATGTACGAATTTGGGGGTTCCGAGGACACGAAAAGCAGCGTTTTGTTAGGTAAGTTTCGTCACAGCGTGACTCATCACAGGCTCGCCGTCTCTGTAAGCCTGCTTTCTGTTAAGTCCAAGTTTCTCCGTTTAAAGTGGTACGCACCTGTTGATTTAGAAGACCTGCCGATGCCATCTCACCAACGACGAGCGGCCCAAATGGCGATCCTTGCACTGCCTCAGAAAGCAACAAACTCGACAGGAAAGACCACAGCCCCAGTTGCGTCCAAAAAATAGACAGTCATCGGCGCGGCGGGCTCGAGGTTTCGAAAAGTTTTGACGAGAATCTTCGTCGATCCCTCGCTCCGAAACTGCACAGTGTAGCGAGAGAGTGCCCGCGGAACAGGGGTGTGCGTGTGGTGATACCAGAGGACTTTTTGGCCGTCAATGAACACGATCGCACCGACCGAACTTGCCACGACCAAACGAAAAGTGCCGGGCTCGGCAAAGCGGACGTGCGCGAAATAGTAGGCCGTGCCCGGCCCGCCCGCCATCAGCGCTTCGAGATCGAACTGGCAAGTGCCTTGAAGCGACTCTCGCCACTCGACGGGCATATCGCTTCGCCCATTGAACACTTCGCCTAACGCGATCCTGCTTTGTGCCGGGTATACGCGGTCGAAGCCCGTGCCCTCTTGGTTGAGGAGGGGACCAACGCTGTACCACCTTTGTGGAGCGATCAATGGAACAGAAACTTGCCCGCCACCCACGTTGATCGAAAGTTTCTCATCTCGCAAGGTGGGGGATGTGCATCGCAAGACCATTGGGAACGCCGTACCCCCACCGGCAAGCAACGAGAACGCGCCGATCTTGTGCGCGCACTCCCATCCACTCGGCGCGGTAACGATCGGTGAAACGTCGATCTGCCCCGAAGAGACGTTGCGGAACTCAATGCTGAGGCGAACAGTCTCGCCTGGCACATAGCAGGGCAAAGTCAAATAATGTACGGACACAATCAGGTCACCACACACCGAGGAATAGAAGTCCTGCTGTTGTGTAAGGTCGATGTCCAGAGGAACGAGCGGCACGAGCGCAGGGCTATGCTCAACGGCTGGCGCGGCTTCTTCGATCACCGGTGAAACCATGGCGTTCTCGGCGACCTTTGCGATGAAACCGTCAAGATCGGTCGGTCTGTCTGTAAGCACCAAGCCGTTGCCATACTCAAAGTGGTCGCCCAGAGGTGTCAGCCATCGATCCGGAACCTGACCACCCAAAATCGCCGATGCCGCTCCAACGACAAGCGTCGAATGGTCGGCGGCACCACCAAACGCCGCACACTCACACACGCTGCGGTCGAACTGCCCGTCCCCACTCACCATTCCAGCGATGATCCACGCGCCTGTCAACGGCGCAGAAAGGGGGTCGGCTAGACCAAGGGACTCTGCGAATGAATCGCACAGTTTCCGATTGCCATCCACCTGTGCTAATCCCCGTACGATCAACGGAACAGCGCTCCTCAGTTTGCTCTCTCTGGGCAGCGCGTACACAAATGCGTCAACAAAACGCTTGATACCATCACCTGTTTTGATCGTCGCCAAAGCATAGGCGCACGCTACAGGAATCCATACGCCATCGCCCGCATGGTCTATCGACGCGTCGAAAAAAGCATGGCGCGCGGCCACATCTGGCTTGCCACGAAAGACGATCCCCCAAAACGCTACGCGGCCAATCGCGCGCGAGCCGTTCGACAACGGGTTTGAAAACGATCCCGAAAGCGGAGCACCAAGGCCACGACCGATGTTTGCCAGACCGAATCCCGATTCATCCTCCTGATAATTCCAATTACCAAAAAGCGACGATCCTAACTCCTCAGGTCGCCGTCCAATTTTGAGGTGCCACGACCAAACGAGCCAAGACTCGATGGCGTCCGAGGGATGCATCTTGAGTGGGATCGGATTGTAGAACGAGACCGGTGAGAATGCGCTGCGACTTCGGCACTGTTTACCCAAAGTCCAACCAACCATCGCGCCCTTGACGGCAGTGGCAACGAGCCCGTCCATGCGTCCATTTTGGCATCGCACCCGTTAATGTAGACTAGGCACTGTGCGCGATCTCGACGTGGCTGTGTTCCGAGCGATCAACGGCGCGTCGGAATTGTTCTCACCAGCCATGGTCTTTTTCAGCGAAGGGAACAAGTGGTGGTGGGTCCGCGTGCTCCTCTTGTCGGTTTTCGTGCTCCTGCTCTGGAAGAAGAGGCTAAGGATGCCAGCGATATTGGCAATGGTCTCGTGGCCGGTCGCAAACGCGGCGTGCGACGTGCTCAAAGCGGGATTTAGAATGCAGCGACCTAGTGTGGACCTCGCCGATGCTATCGTGCGAGTCGACCGCCTGACGAGCTTTGGCACGGCGTCGGCGCACTCGGCGACGATGATGGCCGTCGCAGTGGCGTTTATGTTCTATGACCGGAAGGTGGGGGCAATATGGCTCGTCGTTGCAGTCCTCACTGGATTGTCACGCATCTACGTCGGGTTGCATTATCCGTCACAGGTCCTTTTGGGCTGGGTGGTGGGGGCGTTCATCGCCTTCGTCGCTGTCAAGACTTGGCAGGCGTGGCTGGCGGTTTCTTCTCGGCGAAACCAGGAATCTTCTGGACCGGTTGCGAATCAATAAGGTCGAAGTTTCCGAGCGTCTCAATCTTCTTGCCTTCGACGACGACTTTGACGAACGCAACTTCTTCAAACTGGCCCATGACAGTGAGCAGGCCATTGATCAGCGTGCTTTCGTCGTCGGTTCCGTAACTGGTCCGGAACGGTGCGTTGAAGTCAAGGGTCGCAACCTTGTCTTTGACGGTACATGTCAGCAACAGCGCGTCCTTGGGAACGGCTTCGACCGACCTGAGATAACTATTGACAGCGAAAACGTATTTGTCGACGCCCGGTGGCACTTCGACGCTCTCAGATCTGAAAGCAAGTTCGTTGTCTTTGTAGTAGGGAATCAGAATGCGGATGCCGCCGCTTTTAGGCTCTTCTTCTTTGGTTTCTTTATCGACGGGCACGACGTCGGCAGGCGCGAACTTGACGTAGGCGCCGAGTCCAAGCGCGACCACGGCCGAAACCAAAACGATGGATACGATGAAATTCTTGTCGCTGCCTTTAGCCACTGTTGTCTCCGAGAAAAACCTTGACGCCGTCGACGATCGCTCTGGCTGCGGACTCATGGAAATCAGCCTGCGCGAGACGCTTTCTGTCGGTCGGATGGTTGATGAAACCGAGTTCGATCAAAATGGCCGGCATTGACGCGCCGCGCAGGACGGCGAAACCTTTTCGCTTGTAAATGCGCGAGTCGCTCCAGACCCCCATGTCGGGAAGTTTACTTACTTTGGCGATCTCCGTTTGGACGCACTGCGCAAGGAGCATCGAGACCGAGTCCTGCATGTGATAGAAGGTGATACCTCCGGACACGCTTCCGGCGGTCCGGTTCGAGTTGACGTGGACGCTGATATAAAGATCGGCCTTGCTTTGGTTCGCTGTTTCGGGCCTGCTGAGCAAGGGCACCGTCGAATCGTCGTCTCGAATCATAATGACGGACGCGCCTTCGGCGGTCAGGAACGAGGCCAGGTGGCGCGAGACCTTGAGGTTGAGGTTCTTTTCGATGATGTCGCCCCATTTCGTCCCAGTTTCCGATCCGCCGTGGCCAGGGTCGACGACGATGACCTTGTTGGCCAGACGCCCGGTCGCTTCCTTTGGTCTGAAAAGCCGTAGAGTAATGATCTTGTCGTTGTTCTTCAGTTCGAAAGCAGCGCGTTCGTGCAAGTCAAACACAATGAGCGCATCGCCTTTTTCGTTGCGCGAAGCCGTCGCGCTCATAACGTAAGTCGACTCGAAAAGTTGCGTGACGATCTCGCTGGATACCGCGGCGAGCGGAACCTTGATCTGTATTCTCTTCGGATCCAAGAAACTCGCAGACGGGCCCTTGGAAAGGGAACCAGTATAGGGCATCATAAAAACGGCTCCGTTGCCGTCTTCCTTTGATAGATTGGGCATCGAGAGCGAAAGGGACGGCTTGGGGACGACGCTGACGTCGATGTCGTTAATTGGATCCTGTGGAAGCATGCCTGCGACCGAGCCCTCGTCTTCAATGTCCACGGACTGCGCAGATTCGTCGCCAAAAATAATCTTGGTCACTCGGTCAGGTTCGAGAGTTGGCACATACTGAATGGCCATCTCGGGCGATTCGACAACGATCCGGACGGTGTCTGGTTCGAACTGCCTGATCCTCCAATTGGCCGGTGTCGCAAAGCCGACGCCCTTGGGGATCCGAGCCCCGGCCAGGTCGATGACGAGGCGGTCTGGGCCCGTCATTTTGAAAACAGTGGCCCTGACAGGAAGCGTCGAATCGATGCGGAGCCCGAAGGTCGTCTTTTCGAGGTTGCGGACTTGTGCGCGGACGAAGAAAAGGTCTTTGGCTTCGTTCCACTCAACGATAGCGCCTAAATAGCGCGCCGCAAGGCCGAGATTGACCCACTCCTTTTCGTTCAGTCGCTGGATCGGCAGTTCGAACCGACGGTCCTCGCCGGAAACGTCGAGCCGGTCGCCATTGGACAGGACTGCGAAACCCCACTTTTCTAGCAGGGAAGGGTTAACCCAGCATTCGTCATTGATTCGAACGCTTTCGCCTGTGAACGTTCCCCGGAAAGTGTAGTCAACCCTTACAGGCGTAGATGCCTGTCCCAGGGCTACCGTCATCACCATCCATGGAACTAGAGCGGTTAGCCAACTTCTCATTCAAGAGAGCCTCATCATTATATACCATGACGGTCTCTCTAACCCGATGTTTCCATCGTGTAGACTCAAGTCCCGTAGGAAAGGGCGATTAGCTCAGTCGGTAGAGCGCCTCGTTTACACCGAGGATGTCGGGGGTTCGA
>CAYYZP010000017.1:0-2900 GCA_964476165.1 uncultured Fimbriimonadaceae bacterium | reverse complement strand
GGAACGCGAAGTCGCCGACGGAAAGGACTTCGTCCACGAGCAACATCTCTGCATCGACATGCATCGCGATCGAAAAGCCGAGTCGCGCCATCATGCCGCTCGAATAGGTCCGCACCGGAGTATCGACATGGCCCTGGAGTTCCGAAAACTCAATGATCGAATCGAGCCTTTCCTCGATTTGCTTTCTGGTGAGGCCAAGAACGATCCCGTTGAAAAAAATGTTTTCCAGTCCCGTCAGGTCCGGGTGGAACCCTGCGCCGAGTTCGAGGAGGGGGGCAATGCGGCCCTTGACGTTGAGAGTGCCGCTCGTTGGTCGATAGATTTTCGCGATGAGAGAAAGCAACGTGCTCTTTCCTGCCCCGTTTCTACCGACGATCGCCACGCACTCGCCGCGATGGACGTCGAACGACACGCCTTTGAGGACGTGCAACCGTTCAATGCCGCGGTCCTTCCACCAAAGCACCGCCGTCTTGAGCGACGCAGCGCCGGAGTGGTTAAGCGTGAAGACCTTGTGCAGATCGCGGACTTCCAGAATTGTCTCCGTACTCATGGCCGCTCCACGAACTTCCACTTAAGTCTGTTGAATACGCGGTATCCGTAAAGCGCGACGAAAACTGAGACGAGGCCCGCGATGCCCACAAACCGCCAATCGAGGACTTGTGCGGGCATCAGTCCGTCGCTGGTCTGAACGGCCTGCGGCGCCAACAGGACTTTTCGATAGGCAGTGCACAGCGCGGCGACCGGATTGAGGTTGTAAATAAAATACGCGACCGGCCCCGATTTGTGCAACACCATTTCAGCGAAGTACATGATCGGACAAAGAAAGAACAGGAGATAGAGGATCACGCCGACGATGTACTTCACGTCTTCATAAAAGACATTGAGCGAACTGATCAGCAGCCCAAGCCCGACCGTCAATAAGAACTGGATGAGCAACAGCACGGGCAGATAGATAGTCGTGGCTTGAAATGGAGAGATTCCAGGGTTTATGATCCACACGGCGAGCAGGAACAAGAAGAACACTCCGATCGCCATGGCGAAGTGGACGAAGTTTGCGACGATGATCGAAAGAGGAATGATCTCGCGCGGAAAATAGATCTTCTTGATGAGGCCGAGCGACCCATTGACGCTCTGCGCCGCGTCCATCAGTGCGGATTGAAAGAACATATAGGGCAAATAGGCGGCCAAGATGTACGCCGTGTAGTTTTTCACGCTCTGGTCCAGGAAAAACTTGAACACCAGCGTCATCACCAGCACGGTGATGAGCGGGTTGACCAACGACCACATGAACCCGAGCACCGAGTTCTTGTATCTGATCTTGAGTTCGCGGGCAATGGTGCTGAACAACAACTCGCGGAACTTCCACAGTTCTTTGAGTTCATCCAGCATGGGGGGGATTGTACCGGTCTTTCATAACAGAACAGGCTTCACGGAATCGTTGTGGCCACTGGTAAAGACAAGAATATCAGTTCTACAGTTCCCACAAGTCGGGTGTCGCAAACTCTAGGACGTTCCCGGCAGGGTCGTTGAAATAGATCGACTTCGCGCCGTTCTTCCACTGGATGGTCTTAATGATTTCGACGCCCGCAAATTCCAGTTTTTCGCGCCACGCGTCGATCTCCTCGTGGCTCGTAGCGAACGCGAGATGGCCCTGTCCGACCGTGCCGTGCGGCGGCACCCCGGCGTCAGGGATCATCGTCTTGCTCGCCTTGAAAATGATGAGCACGGAACCCTCTGTGCGCAAGAACAAGTCCCGCTCTGGATCGAACGAGATTTCCTGCAATCCCAGCAGCCCGACGTAAACCCCCCTCGCCGCAACCAGGTCCTCTGCGTAAAGGACAGATTCGAGGACTTTCATTGATTTAGATTGTAACCGCTTTATTGATCCGCTCTAGCGCTTTTGATGACTGGTCGTGCCTCGGTGTCGCACGGAAAGGGCCAGCGGCGCGATGACAGAGTTTCTTATCACAGCCTTTGGCTGCGACCGTTTCCAGCGGTTCAAGCGTTTGACCTGGATACACTGTCATATGATGGCGACGAATGGGCAGATCACGCAATGGCACCAAGCGAATCGCGCAGGCTGGAACCAAGGTGCGGAGGCCTATGAGGCTGACTTAGAGGATCGGATTGCGTTTCTGCGATCGGGTGGTCAGAACTTTTGCACTCCAGAACTGGACTTTTTGACAGACCTTGACAAGTGGTGCCACCGAGCCATTCATCTTCAGTGCGCTGGAGGAACAGACACGCTTTCGCTATGGAACCGCGGAGCAAGAGAAGTGGTGGGGATAGACATCAGCGACCGAATGATCGCCGTCGCTCAAAAAAAGAGCGAAGCGTTGAATGCACCTACAACTTGGCACTGTTGCGACGTCCTGGATGCTCCAACTGAATTGGACGGCACAGCCGATCTTGTCTACACAGGCAAGGGTGCTCTCTGCTGGATCATGGACATCGATGCTTGGGCGCTGGTCGTCGTACGATTGCTAAAACCCGGAGGGAGACTGTATCTCTTCGAGGGTCACCCGATTTCTGAACTTTGGACCTTTGAGGGCGAGAAGTATGAACTCGATCCAGAATACGGCGAGTATTTCAGCGAACAGCCGGTCGCCTCGTCCGGATGGCCCTCGACTTATATCGGCGACCTTGGTATGCCAGACAAAGTACACGCGATCAAATACGAAAGAGTTTGGAGAATGGACCAAATCATCAATGCGATTCTCGATTCCGGGTTGCGAATCGTTCGCTATGAAGAACACCCTGAACTTTTTTGGGACCGGTATCCAAACATGGCGCCAGAAATGATCCGCCGCCTGCCGCAGACTTTTTCGCTCCTAGCTGAGCGCACAAAGTTGCTATAACGAGAGAAAATGGTGGGCGGTATAGGACTTGAACCTACGACC
>CAYYZP010000016.1:0-2066 GCA_964476165.1 uncultured Fimbriimonadaceae bacterium | reverse complement strand
ATGGTCGCCCGATGGCAAGTTCGTCTGGTTCTATCGCTTCGACGACAGCATGGTCCAAGACTATTACATCGCCATGGACCAATTGAAGGTGCAGAGCATTCTTGATACCGAGGCTTATCCCAAAGCGGGCACTCCCAACCCCGAGTGCGACCTCTATGTCCATGACATGACGACGGGCAAACGCGCAAAGGTCATTGTGCGACCTGGTGCCTTCGACGAAGGAGTCGGGCACTACGTTTACAACATCTCATGGTCGCCGGACGGGAAGGAACTTCTATTCCATCGCACGAACCGGTGGCAGAACACGATGGAATTCTGCGCTGCGGACCCTGTTTCTGGAAGCGTGCGCGTCATCGTGCGCGAGGAACAGCCGCAGTCCTGGACCAATAATTCGCCTTTCAGCAGATATTTGGACAACGATCCGAAGATCGCTTCTGCGCCGCCGTTCAAGGGCAAGATGCTCTGGAAAAGTTCGCGCACAGGCTTCGGCAACTACTATCTCATTGACATCAAGACCGGCGAGGCAAAGGCGTTGACCAAGAACAGCGTGGACGAAAGTCGTTTCATCGAAATCGATCTTGAAGCCGGAGAGTTGTACTACATGGCCGCTGGCCCGGACAACCCGTTTATGCTCCAACTCCACGTTGCAAAACTTGATGGTAGCGGCGACAAGCAACTGACCGACAGCGCGAAGAACCACACTGTGGTTGTCGCTCCGGGTGGGGGGTATTTCGTCGATACTGAAGAGACGCTCAACATCCCCCCCCGCACGACCCTTAGAGGACGCGATGGAAAACCGATCGCGGTCTTATCCGAAAGCATTATTGGAGACGCACTAAAGGCTGGGTTCAAAGCGACAGAGCGCGTGGTGTTCAAAGCGGCCGACGGGAAGACCGTTTGCTACGGTGCATTGGACTTTCCCGCCGATTTTGATCCTGCAAAGAGGTATCCCGTCATCGTCGACATTTATGGTGGCCCGGAATCGGGTGGGCACAGTGAGCGGTTCGGCTCGTCTGACCGAAAGACCGACTATGGCTTTGTCGTCGCATCGTTCGCGGGCCGCTGGTCAGGGGGCCGCGGAAAGGCGATCGCAGACTCGCTCTACATGAAACTTGGACAGACGGAGGTCGATGACATGGCAGAGGGCGTGCGTGCCATCGCCAAACTTCCCTTCATTGACGGCGCGCGCGTCGGAATCACGGGCACATCGTATGGCGGAACCTCGTCCGTCATGTGCCTGTTGCGGTATCCCGATGTGTTTGCGGCAGCGGTGGCATCGAGCGGCGTCTACCATTGGAAGCACTACGACACGATTTACACAGAAAGGTACATGCGCACTCCTCAGGCGAACCCTGAAGGCTATGAAAAGGGCTCGGCGTACCCTTATATCAAAGACCTCAGGGGCTGGTTGCTCCTCTATTACGGGACGTCCGACAACAACGTTCACCAATCGAACTCACACGAACTGATCGACGCGCTCCAGAAGGCTGGAAATTATTTCGAAGTGCAAGTCGGGCCGGACGAGGGACACTCGGGTCTGCGTTTCGAGCGCACAATGGAGTTCTTCGTCGAAAGGCTCATGATTACTGGTCCGCGAAAATGATCGTTGACCTTGATCAGAAGTTCACGCTGATCACAGAGCATTGGCGGCCAAAGATTATTGCTTCGCTCAACGGGCACGAAGTCAAACTCGTCAAGTTTAAGGGGGAGTTCGTGTGGCACAAGCACGGTGTCGATGAACTCTTTTTCGTGTGGAAGGGTTCGATAAAGATCGAATTGAGGGACGGAGAGGTTCGCTTGTCTCAAGGCCAGATGTTCGTCGTCCCTCGTGGGGTTGAACACCGCCCGATTGCGGAACAAGAGGCAGAGATTCTGCTCATCGAGCCTGTCGGTGTGGTCAATACCGGCGATGCCGAGCCATCGGAGTTCACGGCTCCAACTACGTTCCCTTGATTCGTGCGCGGAGCAAAGTTAACGCCGCTTGGACGCTACGGTCGCGGACTGCTTCGCGGGTGCCGGGGAAAATGTTGCGCGACACAGATGTTCCCGTGGGGCCGCTGACGCCG
>CAYYZP010000015.1:0-2234 GCA_964476165.1 uncultured Fimbriimonadaceae bacterium | reverse complement strand
GTTGGCTCATCACCATCCTCAGGAACGAGTGGCTCATGTCCCTCAGAGCGACGAAAAACGAGGTCTCTCTTGACGCACCAGATTCGCCCGAGGTCCCCGACGGTCCCTTCTGGGACCTCCACGAGACTAGGATGGAGGTGGGCCGCATCCTCTTGGAACTTGACCGACTCCCAGACATTTACAAGATGGCGATCCAACTTTGCGACGTCGAACAATTGACCTACGAGGAAGCTGCCGAGGCGATGGAAGTCCCTATCGGCACCGTGAGGTCGAGGCTTTTTAGGGCTAGAGTCATGTTGAGGTCGCGCATGGGGAGCAAACTGGAAGGGGTCGAGAGTCGAGACAGATGAACATCGATTGGCAAGCATATTTGGATAAGAGTCTGAGCCTCTCTGAAATGGAGCGGGCGAAGGATCTTCTTCGCGACGACCCAAATGCCCGCTGCGAGTTCGAGGCGCTGGTCGCTTTCCGCGAGAAAGTCAAGGCTGCGGCACTGAGAGAACACGTACCCCTTGCAACGCTTCAACAAGATTTGTCCAGCATCGCACCCACCAATGTCGGCAATCGCCGATGGAAACTGGCTGCCGCCGCCTGCATCGCACTCTTGTCCATTTCCTTCGCCGTCTACCGCATAAATACCGACGTCGTCAAAAATCAGTCAGTCGCACAGCGAGAAGATCGATTGGTCACAAACGATATATCGCAGGCCCAACAATGGGCACTCACCAATTGTGGTCTCGATGTCCCAACTTTGTCATTCGCGGGTGTGGCGTCCCTTCAGTCTGTGCATGGAGGCAAGCAATGGTCCTGCTTCGACTTTGACTTCGAGGGAAAGACAATGCACGTCTACGTATTCAAGTCGACACTACAGCCCAGCAACTGCCGAAAGGTGAAGGGATTGGGAGGCGAGATTTTCCTCTCGACGTCAGGCGCAACCGCCGCCTTCCTCCGGAACGGCCTGATTTTCAGGTTTTCAGGTGGGACCCAAGAAGACTGCACCTCCCTCGCCGAACTTGCTTCGGTCGAACTCTTAGGCCGAGTCATCTGACCAGAAGCCCTCAATCCTAAACAAACCTGGCAAGTTTCAGGTTGTCTTCCGCCCACCGACGTGGAACTCTCCCTTCAATTTGGTGCCAATTGTGGCGCCCTGTGCCCGTCGGTCCAACATCGATTACACGCAATTCTCTCAGTTTCCGACTGAAGAAGCAGGTGTCGAGGAGCCGAAATAATGAATATGCGCCTGAAAAGAGCCCAAGCGAAAAGGCGTCAGCGAGGAGCCATCCTCGTAGACGTGCTCATCGGCATGTTTTTCATGATCATGGCGACCATGACCCTCATGAGTCTGTTTCCAGTCATCAAGCGTGGGGAACAGATCAGCACCGAGGACACCAAGGCAGTACAGATGTGCAACCGCCTCGTCGAACACGTTCAAATGCTGGGAGCGAAAGACATCACCATCGAAAACCTTACTGCGCTCAACCTTGTCGACAAGGACCAGAACGCCCTACCGCTTTCGTTCACTCACATCCCACTCGATGAGGGCGCTATGTACAGCCCTTATCAAGTCCTGAGGAACGCAGACGGAAACCTCACGTACAAGACCATCAATGGTGGCGCGATCCTTGTGACCATTACGCTCCAATACGATTCGGACACCGGCAAGAAGAAAGTGATTCAGACCGGGACCGTGGTGGGGGCGTTCCGATGAGAAAACGCGGCTTTACGCTCGTCGAACTCATGGTGGCCATGACGGTCATCGGGCTTCTCATCACGGGAATGATGACCGTGTTCTCCGAGTCGATGAAAAGTTTCTATCAGACGAGGACAGACATCAACCTCGTCACGCAGAACTCATTGGGAATGCAGCGCGTCGTCGGCACTCTGCGTAGCGCCTGCACGATGACGATCGCCAGCAAAGGGACTACCGTAACCTATTTTCTTCCCAAGACCGCCAGCACATTGGACGCGATAACCGGTGAAAAGGAGCTTCTCTACCCAGTCGTCCCGGAAGTCGCAGCGCGATCGTTCTCAATTTCTGGCGGCGTCTTGAAAGACGACTTCTCTGGTCGAGTTCTAGCCAAGAACATCGTCCTGATCGACCCCGACCCGAAATCCAGCCAGTACAACAAGGAGTACGCCCCGTTCCAGGCAACCACGATCGGTTCGCGGCGCGCACTCACAGTCAATTTCATAACCCAAGACCAAGTCCTTGGCAAACCGCGCTATACGCGCAT
>CAYYZP010000014.1:0-3699 GCA_964476165.1 uncultured Fimbriimonadaceae bacterium | reverse complement strand
CTGGCCGCTCGGTCATCGTCGTCGGCCCCCACCTCAAGTTGCACCAGTGCGGACTGCCAAAGGAGATGGCTCTCGAACTGTTCAAGCCTTTTGTGATGAAAACGCTGGTCGAAAGAAAGATCACGCAGAACATCAAAACCGCGAAGCGCATGATCGAGCGTATGCACCCGGCCGTTTGGGACGGCTTGGAAGACGTGATCAAAGAGCACCCAGTGCTGCTTAATCGTGCCCCCACCCTGCACAGGCTTGGTATCCAGGCTTTCGAGCCGATCCTTGTCGAAGGAAAGGCGATCCAGTTGCACCCGCTCGTGTGTCACGCCTATAACGCCGACTTTGACGGCGACCAGATGGCGGTCCACGTGCCGCTCAGTTTGCAGGCGCAGTCTGAGGCGCGCGTGCTGATGCTCTCGACGCAAAACCTGTTCTCGCCCGCTGACGGTCGCCCGGTCACATCGCCAATCCAGGACATCGTTCTTGGCTCGTACGCGTTGACGTTCACGAGCAAGGCGGCGCAAAAGACGCTGATGTCGCAGATCGAAAAGCACAAGCAGAGCCCCGACAAACACCGGAATCCGATGACCTTCGGGAGCCCCGACGAGGTCATCTACTGTTTTGACAATCCGAGCGTTGAAACGATCAAACTCAACGACCCGATTCGCGTCAGGATTCGCAGGCCGTTGTTTCGTGACAACGGCGCGGTCGATTATCGCGACGCAGACACAGGAAAAGAATTTAAGAAGCGGACGACGAAGAACGAACTCGATGAAGAGATCACGGAACTCGTGCCGTTGGAACAAGAGTTCGAGACGGTCGTCGTCGTCACGACGCCTGGCCGCCTCGTGTTCAACGCAGTCCTGCCGTACCCGATGCGGTACAGCGAGCGGTACCTTAATATCGAACTGACGAAGAAGGCGCTCGCACAGACCATCGTCGACTGCCACGATACGTGCGGTACCGAGCGCACCATTAAACTTCTCGACGATGTGAAGGACATGGGCTTCAAGTGGGCCACGAAGTACGGACTCTCAATCGCTCTGACCGACATGGACCCCCCGGCGAGGCGAGATGAGATGCTCATCGAAGCGGACGACAAGGCGAACAGGATCCTTGGGCAGTTCCGGCGAGGAATGACCTCGTTCCGCGAAATGCAAGAAAGCCTTGTGCGACTCTGGACGGATACTTACGACCAGATCGGAAACGCCATCGTCGACAACATGAAGCAGCACAATCCGCTTTCGATCATCACGGTTAGCGGTGCGCGCGGCTCGGTCAAGCAGTTGGCCCAGTTGAGCGGAATGCGCGGCCTCATGTTCAACCAGTTCAACGAAGTCATCTATGAACTTCCCGTTAAGAACTCGTTCCAAAAAGGACTCTCTATGCTCGAGTTCTTCGTGACGACGCACGGTGCGAGAAAGGGACTTGCCGACACGGCGCTCCGTACCGCCGACGCGGGCTATCTGACTCGGCGTCTCGTCGACGTAGCGCAGGACGTGATTGTCCGCGCCCCCGACTGCGGCACGACCGACGGCATCATGGCCACCAAACTGACTTTTGAAGGCAAGACCATCGAAAACATCGGTGACCGCGCCTTTGGTCGGTACACCGTACACGAAATCAAGACGCCGGATGGAAAAATGATCGTGAAGTCGGGCGATGTCGTGAACCAGGAAATCGCTGACAAACTCAACAAGGCCGAAGAGGCGTACGCGCTCGTGTTCGACGAAGCGCAGACCGAGGCGGAGCAGGCGAAGATTCAGGCTCCTTATCTCAAGAACGGTTTCGTGGTCGACGACCATGGCCGTCTTGGTGCGATCGTGCGCAGTACGATCACGTGCGAACTTGACCTCGGCATTTGTGCAAAGTGCTACGGGATTGACTTGGCATCAGGCAAGATCGTTGAGAACGGTGTGGCTGTGGGAATCATTGCAGCGCAGTCGATCGGCGAACCGGGCACGCAGTTGACGATGCGCACGTTCCACACAGGCGGCGTCGCTGGTTCGAAGACCATCGCGCGAACCAACCAGTATAAGACTGGAAAGTTCATCCGCCAGTTCCAAGAGGACTTCCAAGCGGCGACCAAGACCGACATCCGCGAGTTCGACCCGACGAAACTCCTCGATTCGCAGGAGACTGTCGTCAAGGGACTGTTCACGCGCGGCACGAACGTCGACGAGGACGGCAAGAAGAAAAAGACCACCAAGGCCGAAGAAAAGTTAAAGGAAAAAGCAGACACCGAGTCACGGAAACTTTGGGAGAGGAGCCGCAAGACGTTCTTTTACTCATGGACCGGTGAATCGAGCGGCATCGTCCGCGTCGAGGAGATCTTCGAGGCACGAAAACAGCCCCGAGGAAAGGCCATCATCTGTCCGCTGACAGGAATCGTCCAAGACGTCCAGAGGTCCAGTTATGGCCGGTGGATCGTCGTCGAGGGCGAGGTGGGGGTGGACGCTCCGATTAAGGGCGCGTATATCGCCGATACGCAGCCATCGTGGGAAATGTCGACCACAAAGAGCAAGACGAAAAAGGACGCGAGCAACGACGCCTATGACCAGACTCTTGAGAGGCTGATCGGTCAAAAATTGACCGGCCCAGTCATCCAAGTGCTCAAGAAGTCGAAAGTGACGACCGTCAACGTGTTCTATCCGATCCTTGTCCCCCCCCTCGGCAACCTGCCAGTGGAGAAGGGCTCAAAGATCATCAAGGGCGACCCGCTCACCGAAGGCCCGCTCGATCCGCACGAGGTCTTAGATCTTGCGGGCGGCAAGGCGGTCCACGACTACTTCATCCAAAACCTCCAGTCGGTCTATAAGGATCAGGGAGTCGACATCAATGACAAGCACCTGGAGGTCATCATCCGCCAGATGCTGCGAAAGCGCCGAATCAAAGAGCCAGGCGATACACCGTATCTTCCGGGCCAAATGCTCGATCGGTTCCGGCTCGTCAAGGAGAACGCGAAAATTCAGGACATGATCGCGGCGAAGAAGAAGATCAAGTACACCGATCCGATTACTGGCGAAGTGAAGGAGCGCAAGCCGATCGAGGCGACCGCGAACTGGATTCTTCTTGGAATTACAGAAGCGTCACTTGCGACGGACTCGTTCTTGTCTGCGGCATCGTTCCAGAAGACCACGCGCGTTTTGACAGACGCTGCGGTCCGAGGAAAGCACGACGATCTTTTCGGGCTGAAGGAGAACGTCATTATTGGGCGTCTCATTCCTGCGGGTACGGGCGTCAAGGCGCACCGAACGCTCTCGATAGACATCGACCGCACACAGCCGTCGTGGGCGCAGCAGTCGCTCACCGCGCTCGTGGAGGCCGGGGAAGAGGACAGCGGCTCGATCCAAGACGTGTTCGGCGGCCTCTCGCTTGCTGATCTTGCAGAGGAAGAGGACCGGTAGCGCTTTTTTGGGAGTGCGCGGGCTAGACCACGCACTACCAAAGGTTTAGAGCGTCCGCGTCTTCTTCAATCGAATGCGTGGGACGGGCAGGAGCGGTTCGTCGCGGCGGATGGGGGCGTTGCTGTTGGCGAGGAACTGCTGCATCTTCATTTCCGCCTCGTGCACGTACTCGTCGAACTGCTTTTCAAAATCGGTGTGCAGTTCGTCCATCTCGTCGAGAAGTTTGAGCACCAACTCGACGCCCGCGAGGTTGACACCCATGTCTTGTGTCAACCGTTGTACGCGCCGCACGCGCTCTATG
>CAYYZP010000013.1:0-1686 GCA_964476165.1 uncultured Fimbriimonadaceae bacterium | reverse complement strand
GTCTGGCCCGAGCCGAGCCGACAACAGGCCACGCACGTTCTCGATCACGATGAACCGGGGCTCTAGGCTCGTTGCAAGGGACAGGAAGTGCAAGAAAGCGTTGCCCCTTTCATCGGCCAATCCCCTACGCCTGCCCGCGGTCGAAAACGACTGGCACGGCGGACCGCCCACGACCGCGAACGGCCATTTCTGGATTGCTTCAAGCACCGATTCAGCGGTCAAGGAGCGGATGTCGCAGTCGAACAAAGGTACGCGGGGCCGGTTTTGACGGATGGTCGCGATCGTGGCCCTGTCTGACTCATTGTGCGCCAGCGGGGTCAGTCCCGCCCGTTCGAGCCCAAGGTCGAGCCCGAGTGCGCCACTGAAAAAACTGACGAACCCATGTCCCACGCTTGGACCATTATGTCGGGCGCACGACAATCAAAAAACGCAATTTGGGCCTCGACTTGGATAGAATAGGGGCGCACGCCATGCAAATACCCGAAGCGTTCCGAGACAACTACCTTTTTCGAGGCCTGACGGCCAAGAACATCGACGACATCATGTCGATCACTGGGACGAAGTCGTTCAGCGGTGGCGACACCGTCATCCGGCAGTTCGGCGATGATCTGGACATCATGGTCGTGCTCAAGGGACTGGCTCAGGTGAAGGCTTTTTCCGGGGAGGTCATCGCGGAGGTCGGGCCAGGGTTCGTGCTGGGCGAGGTCTCACTGATCGACGACGCGCCTCGGTCGGCGACGGTCGTCAGCAAGGGCCCGACGGAAATGGCCGTGATCAACGGGGACAAACTACGGGCCTTGCTCGGCAAAGACGTGGGGATGCGCGCGATCATGTTCGAGAACCTCGCCAAGTTGCTTTGCGTGCGCCTGCGCGTCGCGAACGTGCATTTGGACGCGATGCCTGCTGGCGCCCGGCGTTAGCCGCCTTTGTTCGATGGCCCTTGCCAGACGACTTTTCCGTCTTTGATGGTGACGAACCTTCCTTCGCCGCTAATGCTGGCTTTGGTCATTCCTTGGGCGTCGCGCACTTCGATCTGGCCGCCCGCCGCCGAACTGTCGATCGTGACTGCAGGCATCCGCCCGTCGCCGAACATGGTCAAGGAACCACCGCTGCTATCACCAGAAAGTTTGAAGGCCGGAGTTTGGGCTGGACCGAAAATCGAAAGCGACGATCCCCCACCGCCCGACGAAAGTTGCGCGGTCGAACCTCCAGCGGTCGAAAAGAACTCGGCTCTCGAACGGTCAGAGAATATGCCCGCCTGCGACCCGCTTTCAGGCGACGAGACCGCGATCCCAGCACCGCCTGGCAGAGCGTTGATCTCAACTTTGCCGCCTGGACCGGCCGTCATTGTGATCGACGGGTTTCCCGAAGTGTCGCAAAGTGTGAACACCATGTTGTCGCCGACAGGGCCCAGCCAACCGACCGTCATAATGTCCTTAGTCATGAACTTGAGCCCACTGTCAGGAATGAAGAGGGTGCTGACGAGTTCGTTCCTGGTGTCACCCCCCTGATAAGGAACCTCGTGGACCGAGCCCCCCACTTGTGCCTTTGCCGAGAGTCCAGAACTTGAAAAAACGGCTGCGCCTAGGAACCCGCCCGCCATCGAGAGCGCCGTCACGAAGACTGCTTGCTTTGTATCCATCTAAGTCACCTCACTCATTTTGACGACTCAACTCGGGTTATTGT
>CAYYZP010000012.1:0-4518 GCA_964476165.1 uncultured Fimbriimonadaceae bacterium | reverse complement strand
CGATCGGGTTGCCATCGGGGTCTTCGATCAGCACTTGTGTTCCGCCCGGCCCGCTCAACGGTTCATTTCTAAACGTGGTCCCGCTCTCTTTGAGTCTCGTGCAGAGCGCTTCGAATTCCTGCGTTGCGACGACGATCCGGTTCCATCCACCGGAGTGGGGAACACGACCATCGGTCATCGGCTTCATCGCCGAAGTCCCCGGCCCGCTCAGCCAAAGTTCGAGTCCGTCCTTCTCCACGATCGCGAACGGTGGGCCGTACTGCACCTTAAGTTCGAACCCAAGACGCGCATAAAACTCGATCGCCTTTGAAACGTCAGAGACGAAATATCTGACCGATGCCATCGTAGCGAGTCTACCGTAGGTGGGGGATTGTGGCGGAGAGAGAGGGATTCGAACCCCCGGAGGTGTGACCCTCAACAGTTTTCAAGACTGCCGCATTAAACCGCTCTGCCATCTCTCCGCGAAACCTGATTGTACCGGCGTCTTGGAACGTTGCGCCTTCGAATCCCCATTCTCCTCCCCCCTCTCGATTCCTCGTCATCCTGAGTTCGTCGAAGGAGCCGAGGAATCGAGAGGGGGGCTCGACAACCTACCCACCGACTTGCTGGATCGCCTCGTCCAATTGCGCCGTGCGCTCAACATCGCCGGATGAGAACCCGCGAGCCCGACGATACGCCTCTCGCGCCCGCGTACGCTCCCCGCCTTTCGCGAGCAGGTCACCAGTCGCAAGGTACTTGTCCGACGCCCACTTCATCACAAACGCTTTGTCAGAATCAGACGCCGCCGCGTCGACAGCGTTCATGTATTTCGCGTCGGCATCCAGCCACATAGTCAATCGCGCAGCCGGATCGCTCGTCCCCATCGCATTGTCCACGGCGAGATCCGCTTGCACCAGAAAATCTTGGAAGATAGGCTCTGCATCGCTTGAAGACTCGACCGCGCCGTTCTGTAAAGGAGGATTGGTGGAAGTGTTTTTCGCTGCGCTTGTGTTGGTCAGTGCATTGATGACCAAGATCACAAACCCAATCGTCGCACCGATCAGCAAAACCGCAATGAAAAACTTGGCGATCGCCTGTTTCACCTCCGGCTTGATGAGCGGCTGGCGCGGCGGGGGGGGGTAGTAGATCGGAACCTGGTTCGCTGGCGGCTGGTAGGGCGTATACGGCTGTTGCTGTGGGTTATAGGGCGCCTGGTACACGCCTTGTTGCGGAGGCATGGGCGTGCCATAAGGCGTGCGCATCGGCTGTGGCGTCTGTTGCGGCGGCACAACAAGATAAGGGTTGTAAATGGGTGGGGGCCCAGAGGCGACGCTGTTCGGATTGAAGACGGGCGGCTGATAGGTGGGGGCAGGATCGATGACGACGCTACCGGACTTCATCCCACGCAGCACGTTCTGAAGTTCGTTGGTCATTTCGCCTGCGGACTTCTGACGCAGATCAGGCGTCTTCTCCAAAGACCGCTGGATCACGTCCCACAGCGCCCAGGTCGCCTGTTGCGGCTGGTCGGGGCGCTTGTTCATGATCGCGTAAGTGATGCTCACCACGCTGTCGCCCTGGAAAGGCTTGCTGCCGCTCACCATCTCATAGAGCACGACCCCCACCGAAAAAATGTCGCTACGCACGTCGATCTCGTTGCCGTTGATCTGTTCGGGCGACATGTAACTCGGCGTACCAAATACCTGTCCGTCCATCGTGATGTTCGGCTCGAAAGTCAGCCGCGCGATCCCGAAGTCGGTGAGTTTGATCTGCCCGTCGTCGAGCAGTTGCACGTTGTCCGGTTTGATGTCGCGGTGGATGACCCCGTGCTCGTGCGCAAAGGAAAGAGCCTCTAAGACTTCCAGAGTAATCTCAATCGCTTTGATCGGATCGATGAAACCGGACTTGTCGATCTCCTTTCGCAAGTTCCGCCCGGTGAGGTACTCCATCGCGATGAAATACTTGTCACCGTCGGTTCCCACTTCGTAGACCGTCACGATGTTCGGGTGGACCAGCGACCCCGCCGCGCGCGCCTCCCTCTCGAACCGTTTAATGCGGTCCTGCTTCTGTTGCTGCGAGGCGCCACCGGGCATGTGCAGTTCCTTGACCGCGACGCGGCGGGTCATCTTGGGATCATAGGCCTCGTACACGATGTCGTTCGACCGCGCGATCTCGCGGATGATCTGGTACTTGCCTATCGTGGTGGGAAGGTTCTGGCTCACTCTTGTTCTATTAGTATTGTAGGCGGATTTACTTGTGAAATGAGTTCAATTCGAGCGAATACAGGCAGATCCTAGTTCTCGGCTTATAATAGGTAGGGTCTGTTTGTGCAGCGATGAGTCTTTTGATCCCAACGATTTTCTTCTTCGTTCTCATAGCGTGGGGATTGCGAGATGGCTGTATCAACTGGAACGAGGTTCTGCTCTACATTCTCGTCATTGCCGTTTGGGGGATTCTCGTTTACGTTAGAAAATGGTCGCTCGTCTGGCTATGGACGCCAATCATCATCATCGACGCATACTTGATAATGCGCGTTCTTGGCAGTAATCCACGGATCAGATGAATCGTTTAATAAACTTGCCCAAACGTGATGTCGTGGTCATCGAGGTCTTGGATTCCGAACTCGCGAGTGCCCCATGGTGTGTCATAGATCGTGTAATCGATCGTCGCGCCGCGCTGTTTGAGTTCTGCGTAGAGTGCGTTCGCGTCGTCCACCCATATAAAAGCCTGGTTGGTCTTGTCTGCGATTCGCCAGTTGGCGGGTGGGGGCGCTACGCCATTAGGAGTTTGCGCAAGCATAATGACGACACCATCACGTTGGGGCATTGCAAAGTGCGGCGGTTCACCATAGACAGCGCTCACATCAAACCCGACCCTGTCTCGCCAGTAGTCGATAGCCGCGGGTAGATCGCGCACGAGGATGACCGGAGCGACCTGCTTTAATACTGCGGGCATAGTGCAACTATTGTGACCCCTTTGGGAGTACGCGGGCTTGTAAGTTCACCCCGGCTAGCCGAGGCGCTTTTGTTCCAGGTCAGGTCAAACGGATTCAGTGCAAATATTCCGCTAGATTACGACTTGCTTCCAAACGTTATCGGTCCATTCCCAGACTTGCATCGCACCGCCCGCGAGCGGCGTACCCACGAGCACCGTCACACCGCGTTTTTCGTCGTAGCCCATCGTCGGCATGTCGAAGGGGCCAGGCCCTTGCTCGTTCAGCAACAGCCAGTCCGCGCCGTTCCATCCCCAAGTGTCTCTAAGAGTTCCAGAATCGTTTACTCCTCCAAACGCTAAGGTCAATTTATTCTTCTGGTCGTAAGCCATGACAGGCGCGTCGCGCGGCGGTGGACCTATGGGAGTAACCATTTTCCAATTGCCTTCGCTGAGTTCCCACGTCGCATGGCTCGGTCCGTTTCTTTCCGAGAATCCTCCGACGAGTACGAGCGCCTCCCGGTCATTGTCATAGGCGAACCCACAGCCGATCAGTTCTGCAGGGCCGCCGTTTATGCGCGTCCATCCTGTACGGTCGAACGACCATGTAGCGGCGTCACCTTGAAGGCTCCTCCCAAATACGACGACCGCCGTTGATGATTCATCAAAGAACGCTGCTGGGCCAGTCATTTTCTGCGATGCGCCTTCGTCTATAACGACCCATTTCCTATCCTTGAACTCGCGCAACTGACCGAATACTTCGTGTTTGCCCCTGATGTCTCCGGTTTCGGACCAAAAGCCGCCGTGAAGCAAAAGCCTTTCGTTCTTGGCGTCATAGATCAAGCTCCCGGTGCCCTGTGGAAAGCCTGTGTGATCCGCAAGAAGGAGCCACCGAGTGCCGTTCCAAGCCCAAACGTCGTCGAAGAAAACGGTCGGATTACGCGATGTGCGCGCCGCTCCTCCCCCCGCGAGTACGAGTTCGCCCAAGCCTGGATGAAAGACCAAGTGGGAGTGCCTCCTCGGAGAAGGAGCCGACGCAACGCCTGTGGAATTTTGCGGACTGCCTGTCTTGCAACTAAGTACCGTCAGATTGAACGGTAATAGAAGTGATAAGACCACTAGTCGATAGTGCATGTCGATCGGTACGCAATTGCGCTGAACGGCGTCACCACGACATTTTCAATGAAACTTCGCAAGTGCGGAATCTGTTCCGATTGCCTATTTCCTCGCAATCCAAACGATTCGATGGGGAACATACAGTTCAATTGTCAGAATCCAGCGCCGGGTGCGCCAGGGAGGATTGGGAAAGGCGGCTCCTTCCACCCGTTTTTCTCCCACACGAGGCGCGTGTTGCGAACTTGTGATATGAGGTTCGGCACCTGGTGGGGGGCTTTCTTGGGATCAAAGGAAAGCGCGCGCGAGAACACGTCCCAATACTGGTCGATGTTGTGCGAAAGGTCGAACACCATCACGCCCTGAGTCGTCGCACACGCCGCCTGCAAAGCCGCACCGAGCCGCGCTGCATCGCCGTCATAGTCCGAAAGCATAATCCCAGCATAGGTCCAGCACTGGTCGCGCGCCACGCGGTTGCTGATCACCCCCCCCCCCTCC
>CAYYZP010000011.1:0-1602 GCA_964476165.1 uncultured Fimbriimonadaceae bacterium | reverse complement strand
GGTCGCAGGCGGCGTGTCGCTCGCAATCAGCAAGGCGAAGTCGGAAGAGGCCGAGTCTGCCGAGCAAGAGGAGCGGTAGAATCCCCCGCCAGAACCATCGATGTCCACCAAACTGAGAATCGGCCTCATCGGCACGGGCGGAATCGCCCAAAACTGCCACATCCCCGGCTTCAAGTCCATGCCTGACGATTGTGAAATCATGTGGGCGTGCGACGTGAACATAGAAACTGCCAAGAAGGTCGCCGCCGAGCACGGTATTGCCCGTGTGACGGCGGACTACAAAGACGTTTTGGCAGACAAAGAAGTCGATGCGGTGTCGATCACGACACCGAACAAGCACCACAAGCAACCGACGATCGACTCGTTGCGCGCTGGGAAGCACGTTCTTTGTGAAAAGCCGCTCGCGATGAATGGCGATGAAGCGCGCGAGATGTGCCGCGCAGCGAAGGTCAGTGGAAAGATTTTGCAGGTCGCGTTGCAACAGAGGTTCTCCGGCGCAGGACAGTTCATGCGCAAGTTCATCGCGGACGGCGGCATGGGCGACATCTATTACGCTCGCGCTCAAGCGCTCCGTCGCCGTGGCGTACCCGCATGGGGTGTATTCATCGACAAAAAGCAGCAAGGGGGGGGGCCGCTCATCGACATCGGTGTCCACATATTGGACTTCACGCTTTCGCTCATGGGCTATCCCAAACCGATCAGCGCGAGCGGCATGACGTGGAACACGCTTGGGACGACACCCGGACTCTTCAACGGGTGGGGGGACTACGACAGGTCGAAGTTCACGGTCGAGGACATGGCCGTCGGGTTCATTCGGTTTGAGAACGACGCGGTTGTGGTTTTAGAGTCGTCTTTCATGGCTAATCTGCACGGAAACCCCTATGGCACGCAACTCTACGGCACTAAGGCAGGAGCGAAAATTTATTTTGATCAGGACGCGAAGGGGATTGAGATTTACACTGAGCAGAACGGCCAACTGTTCAACATGACACCGATCAACGTTCCCGACGTGAAGTCGCCGCACACAGAAGAGATCGTGGCCTTTGTGAAGGCAATCCGAAACGGGGATCCTTCTCCCGTCCCCGGCGAACAGGGGTTGACTCTGAACGCCATCTTTGACGCGCTCTACAAGAGTGCGGTTACGCGGATGGAAGAGAAGATTGACGTGACGGTGTAATTGGGGGCGTCGATATGTGGTCGCCAGATGGTCATCAACGTGTCTGCTTTGTTGAACAACTTGGCGACCACATGACGACCATCTGGCGACGCCCCCTAGATGTCGTTGTACAAGAAGAACTCGTACGGATGGGGTCGGGTCTCGACCTCAAGACACTCGTGGCGAATCTTGTAAGCGATATACGTCTCGATCAGGTCGGGAGTGAACACTCCGCCCTTGAGCAAGTAGTCATGGCTCGACCGCAGGTTTTCCAAGACTTCGCGGAACGTGCGAGGCGTCTGTTGGATCTGCGCCTTCTCGTCGTCGGGAAGTTCGTACAGGTCTTTGTCGATAGGAGCGGGCGGCTCGATCTTGTTCTGGACACCGTCGAGGCCCGCCATCACCATCGCTGCAAAGGCCAAGTAAGGGTTCGCGGTCGGATCGGG
>CAYYZP010000010.1:0-4284 GCA_964476165.1 uncultured Fimbriimonadaceae bacterium | reverse complement strand
AGTCCGACGAGAGCATCGAAAACCCCACAGACGCACACGAGTCGTTGGCCCTCGCCCATTGATCAGTCGTCATTTCCGACAACGCTCCGTCAAACAAATCACCCGCAATGGTTCATACGTGCTGGACAATGAACGCATAAGATGAAGATCGGTCGGACTGCGTTCACAGTATTGGGAATCGCTTTCGTCGGCATCGGCTTCCTCGGCGTGTTTTTGCCGATCTTGCCGACGACAGAGTTCTTGATCATCGCGCTCTTCTGTTTTAAGAAAGGGAACGCCCGGTTTGAGAACTGGTTGCTCAACCACCCGTGGTTCGGCGAGACGCTGCGGCATTGGGACGAGAACCGCTCGATGAGGCGCCGAACGAAGTGGATCGCGATCGGGACGATGTGGGTGTTCGGCCTGGCGTCGCTGTTCTTCATCCAGTTGTTGTGGGTCAAGGCAGCGGTAGTGCTTGCTTGCACGGTCGGCACTTGGTACATCGCGACGAGAATGACGACGGTGGGGGCAGCGATCGTTGTGGATGCGTCAAGCGATTCGGCTGTGGCTTAAGCGTCCCGAATCCCGAGTCCCGTGACCCGAGACCTTTCCACCCCCCTCTCATGTCCGACCATGCCTCAGCAGTGCGGAGGAGGAACGACGACACTGCTGAGGTTTAGTCCACTCCGCACTCATCATTCTTTGCTCCTCCCTCACATCTTCCCAATAACGTTGTCGCCGAACTCGCTGCACTTGACCTCGGTCGCGCCGTCCATTTGGCGGGCGAAGTCGTAAGTGACGCGCTTGGACGCGATCGCGCCTTCGACACCTTTAATAATTAAGTCCGCCGCTTCGGTCCAGCCCAAATACCGGAACATCATCTCGCCGCTCAGAATGACGGAACTGGGATTGACCTTGTCCAGCCCCGCGTACTTCGGCGCGGTGCCGTGCGTGGCCTCGAAGATCGCGTGGCCGCTGATGTAGTTGATGTTGCCGCCGGGAGCGATGCCGATTCCCCCCACCTGCGCCGCGAGCGCGTCGCTGATGTAGTCGCCGTTCAAGTTCAAAGTCGCAATCACGTCGTACTCCTTCGGCCGCAACAGAATCTGTTGCAGCATCGCGTCCGCGATCACGTCCTTGATGACGAGTCCCCCCCCTGGTTTTCCTTCGGGAATGACGTGCCACGGCCCACCGTTCAACGCCACGGCACCAAAAAAGTCCCGCGCGACCTTGTACCCCCAGTCGCAGAACGCGCCCTCGGTGAACTTCATGATGTTCCCCTTGTGGACGAGCGTCACGCTTTTCCTGCCCTGCATGATCGCGCACTGGATCGCGCTGTGGACGAGCCGCTCGGTGCCGAGGTAACTCACGGGCTTGATCCCTACCCCCACCTCGAGCCTCAGGTCGCGGTGGGGCGCGCCGATCCCTTCTAAGACATTCCCCCACTCGTCAGTCTTGCCTTGCGAGCCGAAGCGAATCTTCTTAAACCGATCCGGAAACTCCTTTTCTAGAAAACAAAGTAGCCGAGCGCTCTCTTCGGAGCCCGCCGCGAACTCGATTCCCGCGTAGATGTCCTCGGTGTTCTCGCGGAAGATAACCATGTCCACGTCGCCAGGGCTCTTGACAGGCGACGGCACGCCAGTAAACCACCGCACGGGCCTCAAGCAGACGTACAGGTCAAGTTGCTGCCGCAGCGCGACGTTGAGCGAAGTAATGCCCCCCCCCACGGGAGTCGTCAGCGGCCCTTTGATGCCGACCAAATACTTCTTGAAAGCCTCAAGTGTCTCGTCAGGAAGCCAGTTGCCCGTCTCGTTAAAGGCCTTTTCGCCTGCGAGCACTTCCTTCCACTCGATCTTTTTTTCGCCCTTATACGCCTTCGCCACGGCCGCATCGAGCACGCGCACACTCGTGTTCCAAATGTCCGGCCCCGTCCCGTCTCCGATAATAAAAGGAAGGATCGGGTCGTTAGGAACGCTCAGTCCCTTCGGCGTCATCGTAATTGCACTACCCATGGTCGATTGGATTCTACCGGTCGTCGGCGGCACCGGCGGGAGCGGCGGGAAAGAAAGAATCTCGCCTGCTTGGGATGTCACGGGAGTTTGGAAAAGACTTTGTCTGAAGTGACATCCTGAACAACCGTGGCACACGATGAATGTGGAAAACTCCCTGACTCCAAAGCGTGAACCCGATACATCACTGAGGATAACTCCTGCCTGTAAACCCCGTTTCGAGCCACAATAGAGCCTCGTTGTGACCGAAGCCGTCCCCAAGACCGAACTTGCCCTGCGCGCCGAATCCATCGGCGCGTTTGGAATGTACGCGCCCCCGGACATCCACATCCAGTGCGAAGCCTTCACGGGCTCCCTTGCGCTCCTGTTCCAGTGCGTCAGGGACAGAAAAATCGACCTCCTGGGGGTCCCGCTCGCCCCGGTCTGCGAGGCTTATTTCCAGTACCTGATCGCAAACGCCGAGCACGATCTGGAAAGCGCGGCTGTCGCTCTCGCCGGCCTCTCCTACCTGCTGGAAAGAAAGGCCTGGCTGCTCCTCCCGATCAACGAAGAGCCCGATGGCGACGACCTACTCGAAGTCCTCGATCCCTACATCGACTCTTTCAGGCCAGCGATCGACGCGCTACGAGAAAAGGCAGAGGAGAGAGAAAGCCTCTTCTTCCGTTCGGTCGATGGCGACGCCTACGACCTTCCCGTCGAATTGGCGCAAATTTCGGTCAGCGATCTGGCCAAGGCTTTCGAGCGACTACTGGCCCGTGCGAAGCCCGACGTCATCGACGCCCCCACGAAGCCACAGCGATCTCTCTCGGAAATGATGGGCATGGTGCTGATGTCTCTTCCACCCACGTTCGCATCGCTCGATGAAATCGTCATCGGAGAGTTCACAAAATCCGAGGTCGTCTGGTGGTTCCTCGCCCTCCTCGAACTGATCCGTTTGGGCCAGGCCCGCGTCGAAGTGAAGGACGGCGATGTAAGATTCAAGAGGGAAGAAAAGAAGTGAGGCTCATCGACAAGGTTTTTTCCGTGCTCTTCGTCGCCGATTCACCGGCGACGATTGAAGAGGTCTCTCAGGCCGTCGAAGTTCCCATTGATGAAGCAGAAGCGGCCATTGAAAAACTGGGAGGCAAACTCACGCACGAGGGCCCGCTCCAAATCGTCAAGATCGCGGGCGGCTACCAGATCTGCACAAAGCCCGAGTTCGCCGGAGTGATCGCTAAGTTCCTCAAGCCCCAAGCCCACAAACTCACCCGCAGCGTCATGGAGGTCCTTGCCGTCATCGCCTACCGCCAACCCATCACTGGCCCGGAAATTGATGCCGTTAGGGGAGTCATGAGCGACTACGGAATAAACCAACTGGTCGAAAAAAGACTGGTGGCCGAGGTGGGACGAAAACAGGCTCCGGGGCGTCCTATACTGTATGGGACGACCCAGCAGTTCCTCCACTTGTTCAATCTGGACAAGATCGAGGATCTGCCAAACTTAGACTTTGACCTGACCGCGATCGGAAACGGCGTCGCCCCTGAGCAGCCAGCCCTGATCGAAGCCGAATAAGAACAATGAAGTTCAGATCGACTATTATTCTCGCCCTTGTGTTGCTGGCGTGTTCCGTGTTCGCCGGTGGAGTGTTGGTGGGGGCACAAAGCGGCATCGTCATCGCCGCCGAATCGGGCCGCGTTCTTTGGTCGAAAGACGCCGACGCCCAGATGTATCCAGCGAGCACGACCAAGATCATGACCGCGCTCTTGTTGCTCGAGAACACCGAGCCCGACGAGATCATCACCGCGCCAGCGGACACTGAGTCGATTACCGGTGCGAGCCTCTATCTCAAGCCTTTCGAGAAAGTACGGGCCGACGATCTTGCTTATGCGATTCTGCTCAGAAGCGCTAACGACGCGTGCTACGCCGCCGCCGTCCACATTGCGGGAAGCGAACAAAAGTTTGCGCTGATGATGAACGAACGCGCCCGCGCGATCGGTTGCAAGTCGACAAATTTCATCAACCCACACGGCCTTCACGATCCCAAACACTACACGACCGCGCGAGACCTCGCCCTGATCGCACAAGAAGCGATGAAGAACAGGTGGTTCGCAAAGATCGCGGCGACGGAGAGCCGTTCGATCTGGCGCTCGCTCAACACGGAAGATATTCTGGTGACGACCCACAACAAGTTTCTTGAAAGACGGGACGATGCGACTGGGATTAAAACCGGCTGGACCGTTCCCGCAGGACGTTGCTTCGTCGGGAGCGCCGAACGAGACGATCTATCCATCATTACGGTCGTGCTCAAGAGCACGGA
>CAYYZP010000009.1:0-2918 GCA_964476165.1 uncultured Fimbriimonadaceae bacterium | reverse complement strand
CCTGCTTCTTTACTATCCGGAGAAGGAAAAGCGCTGGAAGGTGGAGGTGGCGAGCGCACGGTTCTCGAAGTGTCCGTATCGGGTGGGGGAGAGGATTGCGTGTTCGGCGCATCGGGCAAGCAGATCGTCTTTCCTGGGTTCTTGCGGGCGTATGTAGAGGGATCCGACGATCCCGAAGCCGACCTGGGCGACAAAGAGAAAATCCTTCCCGCGGTTTCACTGGACCAGGTTCTGGATGCGCTTTCGGTCGAGGCGACCAACCACCAGACGAAGCCGCCCGCACGATACAACGAAGCGAGCCTTATCAAGCAGTTGGAGAGCGAGGGGGTGGGCCGGCCGAGCACCTACGCCAGCATCATCGGCACGATCGAAGACCGTGGCTACATTTTTAAGCGGGGTAAAGAGTTGGTACCGACATTTACCGCTTTTGCCGTGACGGAACTGCTCGAAACGCACTTTAGCGAACTCGTCGACACAGGTTTCACAGCAAAGATGGAAGAGGAACTTGACGACATCTCAAACGGAGAACTTGACCAACTGAAGTACCTCAAGGATTTTTATTGGGGCACCGAGGCGCACCCTGGACTCGAGCCGCAGGTGAAGACGAAGGGCAAGGACATCGCGTATCCTGCGATCCGAATTTCGGATGACGTCGTGGTGCGAATCGGTCGCAATGGGCCGTTTCTCCAGCGAGGCGAGGGGGGGGCAGGCAATACGGCAAGCGTTCCCGACGACCTGCCGCCTGCGGAACTTGATTTAGTCAAGGCGCTTGCGCTCTTTGAAACACGAAAGCCCGGCGGAAGTGTGGTGGGGGTCGATCCTTCGACTGGCAGAAACATCCTGCACAAGACCGGACGGTTTGGCGACTATTTGGAAGTCGAGCAGACGGAAAAGGAAAAGGAGGCGGGCGACAAACCGAAACGGGTCACTCTGCCAAAGGAAATGCAGCCCTCCTCAATCGATGTCAGTTCACTGACTATGTTGCTCTCTTATCCGCGTATGATCGGCACACATCCTGAGACGGGGGGGGAGATCACGATCGCCCTTGGGAAGTTCGGACCGTACCTATCGAGTGGAGAGAAAAAGGCGAACGTGGGCGATTGGCGATCGGGGGCGACGATGACCGTCGAGCAGGCCGTGGAGGCGCTTTTGAAGCCAAATCGGGCCCGTTCCGGTCCCGAGGAACTCAAAAACTTTGGCAAAACCGAGGGCGTGGAAGGCGACGTGCGCGTGATGTCGGGGCGTTACGGGCCGTATGTGACCGACGGAAAAACGAACGTGACGCTGCCCAAAGCGTTGGCGCCGGATACAGTGACGCTTGAGCAGGCGGCAACGATGATCAAAGAAAAGGCCGCGCTCGGGCCGGTGAAAAAAAGACGGTTTGTTAGGCGAAAGCGGTAGTCAGTACTTTTTCATCGTCGGATCGATTTTTTCGACCCAATCGTTGATCCCGCCAACCAGATTGCGCACGTCTTTGAAACCTTGCGCTCTGAGAAACTTTGCGGCCGTGTTGCTGCGGTTTCCTGTTCGACAGATCACTACGTAAGATTTCTCCTTGTCAAGTTTATCGATGTTGTCCGGCAGATCGTCGAGCGGGATGTGTACGCACGGATCAAGGCGGCTCGTTTTAAGTTCATAGTCCTCGCGCACGTCGAGCAATATGACACCCGCGCCTTTAATCTTTGCAAACTCTTCTACAGAAATCATGTCGTTCATCAGGACACCGTTATGAGCGCGCTTTGTGACCTGCGCTCTTTGATCTTGGCCAATATTTTGGCGTTTTGTGTTTGTGTGAGACCGGGATCGTCTTGCAGGACCGCCATCGCCGCTGATCTTGCCTTTTCGAGGAGCACACCGTCTTCGATCAGGTTAGCGAACATGAAGTCGATATCGTTCCCATGCTGTTGCGTGCCCGCAACGCTGCCTGGACCGCGGATTTCGAGGTCCTTTTCGGCGATTTTGAACCCGTCGGTGGTCTCGATGAGGATGTCGAGGCGCTGCTTGGCGTCCTGGGTGGTGCCGTCGGCCACGAGGATGCAGAACGACTGCTCCCCCCCCCGCCCGACGCGACCGCGCAACTGGTGGAGTTGCGAAAGGCCGAAGCGGTTCGCGTCTTCGACGACCATAATGGTTGCGTTCGGCACGTCTACCCCCACCTCAATCACGACGGTGCTGACGAGAACTTCGATCTCTTTACGTCGGAACGCCTCCATTGTCTCTTCCTTGTCCGTCGATTTCATCTGTCCGTGCAGGAGCCCGACTCTGTATTCCGAAAATTCTCCCTTTGTCAAGCGGTAGTAGAGGTCCTCTGCCGCTTGCGTCTGCATTTTTTCGCTTTCACTGATCATGGGGCACACAAAGTACGCCTGTCGACCCTCGGATATAAGTTTGCGGACGGTCGCATAAACGGACGGCCTTTCGCTTGGTCTTTTCAGGTGCGTCTTGATCGGTCGCCTACCGGGGGGAAGTTCGTCGATCACAGAAAGATCGAGGTCGCCATAGAGCGTCATGGTCAAAGTTCGCGGAATCGGCGTGGCGGTCATGACCAGCACGTCCGGGTTGCCGTATCCCTTTCCTCGCAAAGCCGCCCGCTGCAAAACGCCAAATCGGTGCTGTTCGTCGATGATCGCAAGCCCGAGCCGATGAAATTCCACCCCTTCTTGGATCAGCGCGTGCGTACCGATGCAGATTTGCGCCTGGCCCGTCTTGGCGGCCTCCAACGACTTTCGTTTTGCAGCGGCGGTCTGTTTTCCGACCAAGAGTCGAGTCTCAATCCCGAGCGGATCGAACATTTTATGAATATTAAAGTAGTGCTGCTCGGCGAGAATCTCGGTGGGGGCCATGAGCGCGGCCTGGTGCCGCCCGGCGACGGCCATCAACATCGCGTAGAGCGCCACGACGGTCTTGCCCGAGCCGAC
>CAYYZP010000008.1:0-2057 GCA_964476165.1 uncultured Fimbriimonadaceae bacterium | reverse complement strand
CCTTGATGATCTCGCCCGTGCGCGGATCGGTCACGCTCGCGCCGTATGACCACCCTCGCGTCGGCCGATGCACCCATTGGATGACATTGTAACGCGCATCCAACGGATCGACGCCTTCCGGCAACACTTCGACGCGAAAAGCGTCCTTGAAACCAGCCGCCTCGAACGCCTTCCCCCACCAACCCGCGCCCTCAACGAGCGCTGACCGGATCGGTTCCGGCGCGCCATTGTCGACATAGTAGACGATGGGCTCGACAACGCTCGAAACCGCCAAAGTCGGGTCAACCTTCTCCAGCCTGTGCCGTGAAGAGAACTGTTTCTTGATGTTCGCAGTCAGTGGCACCGAATAGTCCTGATATGAAATACCGAACGCCCCCACCCGTGGGTCAAACTTCCTTCGCGCATACTTTTCATCTGGCAGTTCAAAGATCGAAACGTGCTGCGTGATGCTCCACGACTCTGGAATCGGGACCGTCGAGCGCACAAAGCGGCCTGGACCAGTGACTTTGAAAGTCAACAGCGACTCGAACTCTACGTTCTTCGGAAACGATTTGCACGATTCGAAATCGATCGCGCACCGCGCACCGTCCACCGATGCAGTGCCCTCCCGAATCCCGCTGAGGTCACGGGCAACGTCGTTCGCATCGCTCAACAAATGACTGGAAAAATCGACCAGCACAGTCCCATCCTCCTTTTCCGCAACGATCGGCCCTGCCCACAAAACAGAAGGTGCAAAAGACTGCGCGACCGCCTGTGATTCGTTGGCCCCAGCGCCATCGGACCGGAACGCTAAATTGGGGACTTGGAAAATGATCTTATCGGCGATACGGCGAATATTAAAAACGTGCGTCTGTCCCAAACGACCCCTGTCCAGACCGATGTCGTTGCTTCCAAAACCGGTCCTGATTGCCGTCTGATATAAGAACTCGCGGTGCTGGTCGGCACGGATTTCCAACAAGAGTTTGTTCTCCTTTGGCATGTTGTAGGAGGTGAACAAACCTTCGACCTTCGTCGCGCCCTTCGTCTTTTCTTCGTAAGTCCCCTGTGCATGGACAAGGTGGGCGACGAACGAGAGGGCGATGATCGTGAGAGTGCCGCGCATGAACGAACTTATACTCTATCGCCCGTGGTCCTCGCTAAAGAACACGCTTTCCGCACTTGTAAACAGAGTGTACGAGGTTGTCGCCGAAGAAAGAAGGCACGTCGCACAGGTCGTCGGTGTCCCAAACCACGAGGTCTGCAATCTCGCCGACCTCGATGCGTCCCCGGTCGTGCATTCCCAGCGCGTTCGCGGCGTTTTGTGTGCAAGCGACAAAAGCCTCGAGCGGCGTCATGCCCATCTGGGTACAAGCGATCGACATGACCATCGGCAGGCTCGGTGTGGGGGACGAGCCAGGATTGAAATCGGTCGCAAGCACCACGGGCAGCCCCAGATCGAGCATTCTTCGCGCATCGGGATATTTTTTGAGGCCAAGAAAGAACACGCTGCCGGGAAGAAGAACCGGAATCGTGCCGCTTTTTTTCAGCGCTTGAATCCCAATTTCATCGGTCTGTTCCAAATGGTCCGCCGTCGATGCCCCGAGCCTTGCCGCCAACTCCGCCCCCCCCTTCGAGAACTGGTCGACGTGCATCCTGAGTGGGAGGGCGAGCAGGTCATCCTGAGCCCCGTCGAAGGATCCCGCGAGCCGCTCCGCGTCTTCGTGCGAAAAATAATCTTCCTCCACAAAAATATCCACCGCGCGGGCGATTCCCTGCTGCATCACCGCCGGCAACGTTACACGACAAATAAATTCCATGTACTCCGAAGAGCCCCCAATCCCCGACGGCACCGCGTGCGCCCCCAAAAACGTCGCCTGAACATCGAGCGGCGTCTCACTGCCCAAACGTGCAATGACGCGCAGCATCTTGAGTTCATTTTCCAGGTCAAGTCCATATCCGCTCTTGGCCTCGAGTGTCGTGGTTCCACATGCAAGCATCCGAGCCACGTGCTTGGAAGACTCCAAGAAAAGTTCTTCCTCGCCCGCCCCACGCACGGCTCGAACCGTCGCCATGATCCC
>CAYYZP010000007.1:0-1793 GCA_964476165.1 uncultured Fimbriimonadaceae bacterium | reverse complement strand
GGGCAGCGACTTGGACCGCGCCGCCGATCTGCACCAGGCGTTCGCCGACCCGGAAGTAGCATGCGTCATGTGCGCAAGGGGGGGGTACGGCATATCGCGCCTGTTGCCGATGCTCGACTTTGATGCGATGGCGGCGAGCGGCAAGATGTTCTGCGGTTTCAGCGATGTGACGGTGCTACACCTGGTTCTCAACCGCCTCGGGCTCGTGACGATGCACACGCCGATGATCTTGACGCTCTCGGTCGAGCGCGAGCCCTGGGTGATCGAATCGTTCACAAACTTGCTCAAAGGCGATGCGAGTACAACTGCAAACGCAAAGATGGGTGAGACGCTCGTTGCTGGAAAGGCTCGCGGCGTTGTTACAGGTGGTTGTCTTTGTCTCCTCGCCGACTGCATCGGCACGGAGGCGGAACTCAATGCTAAGAACAAGATTCTTTTGATCGAGGACGTGGATGAAAGCCCCCACCGCATCGACGCAATGCTCACCCACCTCATCAACACGGGCACTTTGCAAAGAGCCGCAGGAATCGTCGTCGGTGAAATGACTGGGACCGACGACAAGATCGATCAGAAGATCGGATCGTGGGACTGGCGTCGGATCGTCGAGGACAGGATCGTGCTGCTCGGGATTCCAAGCGTCGTCAACTTTCCGTTTGGCCACATGAAGACGATGCTGAGCCTTCCGCTGGGGATCGAGGCCGAACTGGACGCCGACGCAGGTACTCTGACGTACACCGAAACGCCATGCTCTTAGTCGGACTCCTCTTTGCGATCCAAACAAAGGCCGATCCGGGCCAAGTGCAGACTTGGGACAAACTCATCGCCCCAGGAGTGACTTATCGGATGCAGATTCGCCCCGAAGGTCCGTTCCTAATCCATGCGGTGCGCGTAACGCCAAAGGCGAAGGGCGTGCTGATGACTGGGGAACTCTCGAAGGGAAGCGTGTTTGATTCGGAGAGCGAGGACCTCGGCAGGGCGACGGTCTCGGACACGATGCGACGGACCCGCGCCCTCATCGGTGTCAACGCCGATTATTTTCCGTTTACCGGCGACCCGCTTGGCGCGATGGTGAAGGACGGCGAACTCCTCAGCAGCCCGTTCCCTGGCCGCGCGACGCTGTGTTGGGGAGATGGTCTTATCAAGACTGCGTATTTGGGATTTGCCGCCAGCCTGCGGTTCAGCAACGGCATCCAGTCGGTGAACGGCGTCAACGAAGAGTGCATGAACGACATGGTCGTGTTCAACACTCCTGCGGCAAACTACGCGACGGCGACCGAGCCCGCGAGCCACATCGTGCTCGAATTCAACGAGCGCGTTACCCCCACCGGAACTTGGAAGGTCAAGGTCAAGCGCGTCGAGACCGATAAAAAGTGGATCAAACTCGAGGAGCATGAGGCGGCGCTGACTTATCGCGGCAAGCCAAGCGATCGCATGGACTACCTTAAGCAAGGAGACGAAGTGACGATTACGATCGACTGTCCTGGCGCGGACTGGTCGAAGACAAAGGAGGTCGTCGCAGGCGGACCGCTCCTGGTCGCAGGCGGTAGAAAATACGTCCCCTATAAAGAAGAAGGTTTTACTGAGGCCTTTGCGACTAAGAGACACCCGCGCACGGCGATCGGCAAGACTGCGCAGGGCGACGTTTGGATCGTCGCGGTAGACGGTCGACAGGAAGTCAGTGCGGGCATGACACTCGATGAACTCGCCGAGACGCTTCTCAGTTTAGGTTGTGTCGAAGGGATCAATTTGGACGGTGGGGGTAGCACGACCCTAAATGTTAGGTCGCTGACGGT
>CAYYZP010000006.1:0-2011 GCA_964476165.1 uncultured Fimbriimonadaceae bacterium | reverse complement strand
GGTCACCGTCGATGCTGACCCTTTGATTTCTTTGATGAGTGCCTTTACGTCTGCGGTCTTAAGTTCGAGCGGGGCGACGTCCTCGATCTCGATGGTCGGCTTGATCTTAGGTGCGACTAGGGCAGCGATCTTGAGCCACTTGCCGGACTCGCTCTCGTGGTAGATCTTGCCGTTTGGCGAATAGACGAACCCTGGAATGCTCAGAAGCTCGGCGTTGAAGCCTCGCCAGTCATACAGACGGTAAGCGGTTGCTTCGGTCGGTGAAAGTTTCTTCCAGGCCACGGCTCCGAGCGCCTTGATACTGACCGGGACGCACTTTTCAAGAGCGAGCATGATCGCGTCCTCTTGCAGCCAGTTAAAACGACCAAGCAGTTTCTCAACTTCTTCGAGATCGTCAACCTTTAATCCGTTCATTTTAAGTGCGCGCTCGATTGGTTCGTCAGAGGCTTTGAAAACGATGGAAGCCGGAGCGATCTCCTGGTTCTTCGTCATGAAATAGTCTTCGTTGTTGGCAGCAGACTTAAGGATCGCGACCTGCACCCACTCAGTCGATCTTCCCCGCGATCGGCTGATTTCGTTGATGCAAAGATCCAGCGGAATCGGAGCGCCGTATCGTTCGACAACGGTCTTGATAGCCTCGTTGAACGGACGCCCCGCGCTCGCCACTCTTGCGGCGGGAATCCATCGTCGCTCCTGATAAGCAAACATTCTTGGGTTGGAAGCAAGAAGTGACCGGACGGCCGGAAGGCCAAGGCCCGAGTTCTTGATCCTGTCTGAAATTTCGATCGGCTTCATCACCTCGTAAAGGTCGGTCAACTGCTCTAGGATGAGGCGGTCTGCGTATAGGCGCGCTGACTGCTCGCTGGGTTTGAGGGCGGTTGCTTTTGACAAAGGTGGCTCCATAGCCTCAGGGGGATGAGGCGCGAACCCAGATTATGGCATAGCGGGAGCCATCGAGGGTCGCCCAAAAGCCCACTCAGCAAGCCTACTTTGCTGGCGTCGCCTTGCTAGCAGAATCCTTGTTCATCTTTGCCGTCCGGCCCAGGTCGGCGGCGGTAGCGAAGAGCATGAGGAGAACCAGGAACGCGATCCCGCCGTTGGCCAGAAGGTTTTGAAGGTTGAAACTGATCCTTCGCCCGCCACGGAAGAGTTCGATGGTCGCCACGACCATCTGACCACCGTCGAGCGGAACGATCGGCAGCAGGTTCATGACTCCGAGCGAAATACTTAGCATGGCCCCGAACAACAGAAAGACGGCTATGCCTTCATCGACCGCGCCTTTGGTCGCTTGAGCAACTAAGGTCGGACCGGAGAGGTTTTCACTAGCCTGAGCAGGCTTGGTGAATAGGGATACAACGCTCTTCGCCATTCTTACAGGTTCGTTCACCGCCTCGACAAACGCCGCAGACGGGGAGAACGACCTGTAGGCGAATCCGAAGCGGATCTGGAGGCGCGCCTGGATGGCCTTTTCATCCTGTTCCACCAAGTTTGAATCTCTCGTGGATTCCGGTATTTTGTCGACGACGGGTACGACGGTCGTCGTTGATTCAATCCCATTTCTTAAATATGTGATGGAAACTGGAATCGCTTCTCGAGTAGCATCAGCCTTGACTAACCATTTGTCCTTGACGTTCAGAATAATGTCATAAAACGTAACGATTTTGTTCCCGTCAATTGAAGCAATCTCATCTTTGTTCCTCAAGCCGGCCATATACGCGGCTCCATCGGTCGGAATATCGTCGATGATTGGTTTGTTGACCGGAAATTGTTTTCCGATCGTCGAGTAAAGGCTGAACAACAAGATTAGTCCGAAGAGCACACTGAAAAGCGGCCCAGCAAAAAGAACGACGAGCCGCTTCCATGGGTGTCGTGAAAAGAAACCGTTCTGCTCATTGACTTCGCTCCCGTCTGGTTTGGGGTGCATCCCTTTCATTGCTGCAAAGCCGCCGAGCGGAAGAACCAACAACGAAAACTCGGTGCCGTCCTTTCCAACCCTGCACAACAAGGGACG
>CAYYZP010000005.1:0-1695 GCA_964476165.1 uncultured Fimbriimonadaceae bacterium | reverse complement strand
CACGACGCCCTCAATTTGGCAATGGCAAACGCCAGGTACTTGAACAAATATGTGGACGAAAAGGCGCCTTGGGCGCTTGCAAAGAACAACGACCCGTCGCTTGCCCAAGTTGTCAGGTCAATGTTGTTCCTTTTGAGATCTGCAGAGGGGATGATCAGACCGTTCGTTCCATCGACCGCCGACGCCATCGCGAAACAATTGGGCCTCCCCCCCCTCACGTCTTGGGACGAGATCGGAAGGGAGTCGTCGCTGCCCGCAGGGACTAAATTGGAGCAGCCCGTCCCCATGTTCCCAAGACTTGAAATCAAAAAACCAGAGAAACAGGAGAAACCAAAAGTGACAGAAGAGAAAACAGAGACAACACACATCGAGTTCGCGGACTTCATGAAAGTCCAACTGCGCGTCGCGCGGATCGTCGAGGCCGAGCCCGTTGAAAGCAGCGACAAACTGATGCGGCTCCAAGTGACGATTGGTGCAGAAAAGCGCCAGATACTCGCAGGGATCAAGAAAAAATACAGCGCCGTCGATCTCGTTGGCCGCCAAGTGGTCGTCGTCGCCAACCTCAAGCCGCGCAAAATGATGGGAATGGAGAGCCAGGGTATGGTCCTCGCCGCAGACGACGCCGACGGCAACGCCATCCTCCTCGAACCCGAGTCCGAAGCCCCAGAAGGCGCAAGTGTCCACTAGTCGGCGAAACGAAGTGATCGAGAAAAGCGAATAGTAATAAAGAGAGAATGGCGCGCAACATCCATCAGCAGATCGCGGCAAACAGGAGGACGAGCCTGTTCTACTGTTTCCTCGTGATCGTCTTACTTGCGGCGCTGGGCGGAGCGGTGACGGGATACTATTCGCCGAACAACGCGATCCCTGGAGTCATCGGTTCTGCGGTCCTCGGTCTGATCGTCGCGCTCGTGGCGTGGAACAGCGGCAGCGACATCGTCCTCAAGATCAACAACGCGCGGAGCGCGACGCCGCACGAACTCCAGGTCGTCAACAACGTCGCCGAAGAGATGGCGATCGCGGCCGGAATCCCAAAACCAGAGGTCTACGTCATCGACGACGACGCGCCGAACGCTTTTGCCACGGGCCGCTCGCCCGAAAAGGGCATTGTTTGCGTTACGACCGGCCTTTTCGAAAAACTGAACAGGGAAGAACTGCAGGGAGTGGTCGCGCACGAAATCGGGCACATTCGCAACAACGACGTGCGGCTGATGACCACGCTCGCCATCGTCGTCGGCCTGATCCCTATGATCGCGCACTTCTTCACGCGCTCGCTCTGGCACGGTGGGGGACGACGTGGGAAAGACAGTAGCGCGGGGATTTTTATGATTATCGCGCTCGTGCTCGCCATCGTCGCCCCGCTGTTCGCAAAACTCTTGGAACTAGCCGTTAGCAGAAAGCGCGAGTTCATGGCAGACGCCAGCGCCGCCCAGTTCACCCGCAACCCCGAGGGACTGGCAAGTGCGCTGGAAAAGATATCAGAGTCCCACGAAAAAATGGAGTCGGCGAACAAAGCGACCGAGCATATGTACATCATCAACCCTTTCAGCCCGATGCAGAAGGCCGCCAGTCTCTTCAGCACCCATCCCCCCACCCACCAGCGCATCGCCGCGCTTCGCGGCATCGCCGGCTCAGACTACGAAAAGTTCCTCTCGACGCGCTGATCGAGCCCCGAAGTGCGGCGGCTCGCCGCCG
>CAYYZP010000004.1:0-2994 GCA_964476165.1 uncultured Fimbriimonadaceae bacterium | reverse complement strand
CAGTCGTTTGACTACGATGCCGCAGTGGTCGAAAAGTTGAACGAGGGGGGGGCAGTGTGCTGCGCCAAGACCAGCCTCGGTTCGTTGGCCACAGGCGATATGTGGTTCAACGGGCGCACGAAGAACCCATGGGACACCAAGCGCGGATCGAGCGGGTCGTCGGCGGGGTCGTCGTCGTGCATGGCGGCGGGCATGGTGGCGTTCACGATCGGGACCGAGACGCTCGGGTCGATCATGTCCCCCACCCATCGGTGTCGCGTGACGGGTCTACGGCCGACTTTCGGGCGCGTAAGCCGTTTTGGGGCGATGGCGCTGAGTTGGTCGATGGACAAGGCGGGGCCGATCTGTCGCACGGCGGAGGACTGTATGCTCGTTTTGGGCGCTGTCAACGGCGCTGATCCTCGGGACACGGGGTCTGTGGATAGACCGCTCTATTGGAACCCCCACCTGGACCTTTCAAAATTGAAGATCGCGCGGTTGGAGAACGACGAGGCTTTGTCCAAGGACTTTGACGGGGAGTCGCCAATGGACGAGGCTGTGAAACTGATCGAATCGTTAGGAGCGCGAGTGGAGAGCGTGAAAGTCAGCCCCCCCCTGGAGGGGATGGATCTAGACTTGCGCGTGGAGGCGGCGGCGGCGTTCGACGACTTCACTCGTGGTGACGAGATCGACAAATTGAAGAACAGCGGCTGGCCGGGAATCTTCAGAGCCCACCGATTCGTTACGGCTGTTGAGTACATCCAGTGCTTGCGGCTGCGGACATTACAGATGGCGAAGTTTGAGTCGGAACTTGGAGATTATGACGTGGTGTTGGCGGGGGGTCGAGGGAGCCATTTGTTGTTGACGACGAACCGCACCGGACATCCGCAGTTGCTGGTTCCGTTTGGGGTGGGGGCAAACGGTCTGGAGAGAAGTGTGTCGCTAGTGGGTCGGCTCTATGACGAGGCCACGATCGGTGCGCTTGGCTGGGCGATGCAGCAAGCGACAGGATATTTCCGTCTACGACCTGACGTGGGCGCGATCTGAAAAGACCCAGCTGACTTCATTACTGAGAGCCATGATCATTCTAAATCCCGCCCGAGCGGTAACCTTAGCCTTATGAAGTCGCGAATGGTGCCGTACCGGCCTACGCGCATTGCCCCGAGCGAAACAGTCAGTCGAATGTACGAAGAGTTCGAAACCATGGACGCACGCCGGACTGTACGCATGTTCTCTTCAGATCCAGTTCCTCGCGAAGCGATTGAGACCGCAATCCGCATCGCTGGCACAGCGCCAAGCGGGGCGCACAGGCAGCCTTGGCACTTCGTCGCGATAAGCGACCCGGATGTCAAAGCGCGATTAAGAGTAGAAGCAGAAAGGGCCGAGAAGGACTTCTATGAAAACAAAGCCCCACGGGAGTGGCTAGACGCGCTCGCGCCTCTTGGCACAGATTTCAGGAAAGACCACATCACCGACGCACCGTGGCTGATCGTTGTGTTCCGCCGCGACTACGATGTCATGCCAACCGGTACAAAGGCTAAGAACTACTACATGACTGAGTCGGTAGGTATCGCAGTCGGATTCTTGATCGCCGCGCTCCACAAAGCGGGACTGGCGACACTCACTCACACTCCTGCGCCTATGACGTTCTTGCGGGACATATGTGGCAGGCCAGCGAACGAAAAACCGTTCGTTTTGCTTCCCGTCGGTTATCCAGCTAACGATTGCGTCGTTCCGGACTTGCAAAGAAAGCCGCTTGAAGAAATCTCGACTTTCATTTAGCCGAGTGGAACTGTGATCAAGTGACCGTCGCCGTCGCCGGCGTGGACACTGTTGTCTTGGCGGTCAAAACGCGCGGTGACTATCCGCCCCGCGCTCAGCGCCACCGAAGAGAGACGCTCACCATCCATCGAGTACAAGACCGCGTTTCTTCCTTCACCTGTCAACAATCGGCGACCGTCTGAAGCGACGTCGATGAAAGGAAGGCCCGGAAGAGTTTGAAAAGCACGAACCGATCGACCAGCAAAGAGGTCGAACACAATAACGCCGACGTCCGTCCGCATGACGACAATATCCGACTTTGGTACGACGCGCAAACTATAGATGCGAACTCCGCACCGATATCTCGCAAGGCGCCTTCGCTCTTTTGGATCCCACACCGTAAGCGTCCGTCCGTCACTGCCGATGATGAGGTCTCCGTCTTTGTGAAGGTCGGCATAGAGGGGTGCATCGCTTGAACGCCAGTTATAGTAAATCTCTCCGCTAGGTCGAAAAAGCGCCATCTCTCCATTGTCGGAACTGACGAACACCGCATTGTTCTTCGTCAAAACAACAGTGCGCGGAGAAGACTGCAAGAAACCAAACATGTTCGTCGGACGATAGCGCCACAGTTCGCTGCCGCTCGACAGGTCGATGTATCGCAGGATAAGCCCCGCCGCAACGAACGCGGTCTTGGAATCGTGCGCGAGGCACACCGCATGGATGCGATCCATGGCCTTTGCTTTAATACCGTCCGATTCAAGGTCGAACCTCGCGATCTGAACACCGTCAGACCACACGGTAAGCCCCATATCCAGATCGGCGCACAAAAAAAGGCGGCCATCCGTTGACTGCTCGATGAGCCGGATGCCGCCGAGGTGTCCAGGAAGGCTCAATGGAGCCTTTGACAAGAGAAGACCGCTCATATCTCTCTCACTAGAACGACGGCTTTTTCGGACTGCGGCGTTCGTTTGGCCATACATTATTAACTCTGTTTTCGGGGGAGGGGTTTCCAAAATGTCAGAATTGATGTGTGGACCCACTTTCAGAAGCCTGTTCTGGCGTCCATTGGGATAGGTTGATTTATGTCTGAGCGGGCGGTGATTCCGGTTTCCGTGCTGATGCGTGCGGGGCGAGTGAAGCGGTGGAGGGAGGGGCACGGCAAGGCGTTCTACCCCCCGCTGGATTCTCCTTTTGCCATTCGGATCGCTTGGCGGTGTTTGCCGCGTTTGCTTTGAAAGACAGCGCGGGTCAGAC
>CAYYZP010000003.1:0-5979 GCA_964476165.1 uncultured Fimbriimonadaceae bacterium | reverse complement strand
GACCGTGCGGTGCTCGAACTCGCCTATGCAGCCGGGCTCCGGGCCGCAGAGATTGTTTCGGTCGCTCTCACCGACATCGATTTCAAAGACCAGACCCTGCGCGTGACTGGAAAAGGAAACAAGGAACGAGTCGCGATGTTTGGAGAGCCGTGCAAAAGGGCGATCGAGGAGTATGTCCAAAACGAGCGCGTGCTGCCTAAGGGAGGGGACGCGCTCTTTACAAACGACCAAGGAAAAGCGATCAGCGTCCGCACCGTGCAGAACATCGTCAAGCGCTGGTGCCGATCTGCTGGTTTGCCGGACGATGTCTCGCCGCACACGCTGCGGCACAGTTTCGCCACTCACTTGCTCGACGGTGGCGCGGACCTGAAGACCGTGCAACAACTACTGGGGCACGAAAACCTCTCGACGACGCAGGTGTATACGCACGTCAGTATTGAAAGGCTCCGAGGCGCAGTCGAAAAGGCTCACCCGAAGAGCAAGAAGGGCAGTTAGATCCAAGTCGAGGCGCGGCGAAAAATTTTGTAGGACACTGGCCGCCGAATGTTCGCGAAAACAAAGTCGGGCCAGCCGACGACGAAGTCCAGTTCATATCCTTCTTCGGGAGAAATGAGCACCAGCGGAGTTCGGCTCGCTGTCTTGTGGACCATCTTGGCTTCGCCGAACTTTTCGTAGCCCGCGATCCGGTGCGGCTTTTCAAGAGTGGCGACCTGATCGACGAACAAGAGATCCGCTCCGTCACAGGAATCCAGCGCCATCCCCCAGTCCTCAACGACGATCAGTTCGTCGGACGGATGAAATCCCTGCCTCGCCTCATTGGCGAGTTCTTCGTCGTGGGTCACGAGCACAAACTTCATACCGTCTGCTACAGGACGGAGCAACCCGCCCATTTGAACCTGGTGGACATGGCACGACAGGTGGCTCTTCCAAGAGAACCACATGCTTGCGTGGTTGGGCACGCGCACGCAGGGCACTGGCCCTTGCTCAGTCGTAACGCGTCGTTTTCTTGATATACTCGGAGAGTGGAGGAGTCCGATGAAGCGCGTGCCCAGCCACCCAAGCCAGTAGAAACTGGGACAAGACTCACCCAATCACGCCCCACCCGCCGTGTCCATGAACAACGACATAGAAGTTTCGAAATCAGGTCGTCGTTACTGGTGGTTTATGAGCGGTGTAGTAGTTGGCGTTGTCCTGACACTGGCAATCTCGCAAGTCAGTGGTGTAATAAGGCGAACTAGTCTTGAACGAGAACTGTGGGACACGACAATTGAGGCAAGTGAATACGCATTTACAATCGTGCTTGAAAGTAGCGATGAAGAGACCACTCTCGTCCTTTATGAGGACAGCAGCCTTAAGAGCGCAGACGGCAAGCATTATCGCCTGGTTCAAAATGGCGACCGGCTTCCTGTGCCTGTTGGTTTCCTAAAGTCAATAACGGAGCCAGCAAGAAACGAAGGCCCGAATGGATATACCGTTGTGAGGCTAGAGGACAAGAAAGGCAACGTGATTACCGAAGGCCTTGGCCCTCACGGCAATCTAAGGTTTAGCGGACACAGTGTGGAAACTGCTCCAATAGGAAGTTTAGAGACGCATGGGAGCGAATCGCCGACCATCCACAAATTTTCATTTGAACTCGTGCCGTAGGTGCGATCCCCTATGACGACCCGAAGTCTCGAACTCTGAAGCCAAGTACTGACCCATTGCGACGGTTGCGGACGGCTCGGTCGCCGCGTATTCGTACGACGCGAGCGAGAACGGGCTGAACTCCTTCACCTACGACGCGGCGGGACAGTTGACCACTCAGATCGAGGTCGCAAGGAGCACGGTCACGATCGTGGACACGTGGGACGCAGGCGGGCGAAAGACTAAGCAGGTCCGAGACGCTGACGTAACGACGTACACATATGACAACGCGAACAGGCTCACGGGGCAGGAGAAGTCAGGCGAGAGGGCGACGTTCACCTACGACGCGGTCGGCAACATGCTCCTGAAGTGGCAAGAAGCCGGGAGCCCAATGACGTTCACCTACAGCGGATTCGGTCAGATCACGACGCTGCAGGTGTCGGCGACCCGGGTCACCTACACTTACGACTCGGACGGGAACCAGACGACCGAGGACTGGGGTGGGGTGGTCACGGGCTACATTTACGACGACGCGGACAAGATGAAGCGGATCGACCACTCGGACGGCACGAAATCGACGTATACTTACAGCGGCGACGGTCTGCGGCGCAGTGTCCACGAGCCTAGCACTACGATTAAGACGATGGTCTGGGACAATACCGACTATTTGATGGAGATATAAAGACATGGCGGCATCGGTCGTATATTCGACGTGGGGCGGGCAGATCGTTCACGAGAACCGTGGCGGAGTCGAAAGAGGCTACGTGCCCGACACCCTTGGCTCGACGATCGCATTGGTCGACTCGTCCGGCACCATCACCGACACCTGGAAGTACTGGCCCTACGGGGAGGTCTCCTCGCGCACAGGCACAAACGCGACACCGTTCACCTATATCGGCACTCTGGGATATTTCAAAGACCTTGTCTCATCGCTCACCTACATCCACGCCCGCTTCTACCAAACGCTGATCGGGCAGTGGATGACCAAAGACCCCATTTGGCCAAGAGCGCATCCTTATATCTACTGTAATGGCGCACCGATCAATAACAACGATCCATCTGGCTTAGATATTGGCTATGGCCGTTATTGTGGGCCCCGAAATGGGCCCGGCGACCCCATAGATGATCTCGACAAATGCTGTCAGGAGCACGATGACTGCCTTGCGACGTGGAAGGAATGGATAAACCCGATCAAGTATCGTGAGTGCCAGTGCAAGCTGTGTGCTTGTGCCGAATTTGCATACTGCGGAAATAATTGGAAGTGCAAGATTGCACGGCTGGCTATTACTGGCTGGTCATGCTGTTCATGCTTCAATCCAAATCCGATTCCAATCCCTGGGACGTGAGCCATGCACCCAAAGATCGTATCAATCGGAATTGCCTTTCAACTGTCATGCTTGTCATTGATAGTGCTTTGTGTTACCGGTGCCTGCAGAGGTTCTTCAAACAGTTATGACGCATGGTTCGATATCGATCAAGACGGCAACTTATTGGTTTCCGTACATAGCTCGATCTATCACATTAGCTCAACGAACGATGCTAAGAAAATTCCTTGCCTCGGAAGAGAGGTTGCGCTATTGCCGAATGGCCATGGGTTCCTCTTTGAACGTGAAGACACTATTTGGAAATATGAATTTGGAACGGGGATATCTAACGCCGTGGTTCAACGAGATGAATCAACGATCAACTGGTGGCCCGCATATGTTCCATCTATGGATGCGGCCATCTTCGCCAGAGCAGATGAAAAGCGACAATACGCAATGGGAGGCTTAACCGGGAAGTCCTATGACGTATACGCTTGCAAAACTGACGGCACGGACTTTCGTCGCATAACAAGTGAGTTTTTTTACGACCTATCTATATCGCCGCGTTGTTCTGTTGGAAGCACTGTCTTCTTTGTGGGAACAAAACTAGTCGGATCTGCAAGGGAGAGTCGCGTATACAAGCTCGACCTGAATAGCGGCAAAACGTCTGCAATCGGAGGGACAGATGGCGCAAGATACGTTAGCGTTTCCCAGGATGGGAAGCGTCTTGTATTCATGAGCAGTCCCGAGTACTACTCGATCTATATTCTGGATATTAATACTGGCGTGAGACAACAGATCAAATCCACAGGAAACGAGTATGTAGTGTATCCAGTCTTCGACAATAAAGACAACAGTATTCTATATCTTGAAGACAAGGATCGCTCCGGCAAATTTAGAGTGAAGCGGTTGTCGCTGAAGGACAAATCTGAGACTGAGGTTTGGGTTTCAAAATGAAACAACAAGTTCTTTGGCACTGATGTCTACGTTGCAGTCTAGGTGGCAGTAGTGACCTTTTCGGATCACCTCCGGTTCCTTCTAGAACAGCTTAACGTGCGTAGCACTATGCAGACTACGACCCTGCCCACGAGGGTGACATACACTTATGACACGGACGGGAACCAGACCACTGAGGATCGCGGAGGCGTTGTGACGGGATATATTTACGACGACGCGGACAAGATGAAGAAGATCAATCACTCGGACGGGACGAAATCGACGTATACTTACAGCGGCGACGGGCTCAGGCGGACGGTGCACGAGCACGGAGAAAGCGCAAAGACGATGGTCTGGGACAATTCGGACTATTTGATGGAGATATAGGGAAATGGCGGCATCGGTCGTATATTCGACGTGGGGCGGTCAGATCGTCCACGAGAACCGTGGAGGGGTCGAGCGCGGCTACGTGCCTGACACGCTCGGCTCGACGATCGCTCTAGTGGACTCGACCGGGACGATAACCGACACCTGGAAGTACTGGCCCTACGGCGAGGTCTCCTCTCGTACTGGCACCAACGCGACACCGTTCACCTATATCGGCACTCTGGGGTACTTCAAAGACCTCGTCTCGAAACTGACCTACATACGAGCACGCTTCTATCAGTCACTCATCGGACAGTGGATGACGACCGATCCTATTGGGCCTTTAATGATGATGAGTGGAAACTACTACGCATATTCGATTGGCGCTCCGACGTCTCAAGTTGATTCAGATGGACTGCTTGCCCAGGATCCCTTCGAAACTTGGAAGCGAAAGATGGAGCGGGAGCTACCAGACGACGACGATATACGATTTGTACTGAAGCACCCGTGCTATCGAAAGGTTCTTCCTAGGATGCAAGCAACAGCGGTTTTTGGAAAGTCTAGAGGAGGACACGATAGGATCAACGCATTAGGTCACTGCATGACTGCTTGCCTTATTGCAAGAGAAGTTCCTGAGTGTGTTAACTATTGGAAGGCCAGAGAGTTGGGGGCCGGTGTTGGCCACAAGGCTAGTTTAATGGATCAGTGGAATAATGATATTGGGTTCCTTGCTGCAAAGAAGTTCCCAAAGACTAGCTGTAAAGATCTATGCCAAGCCAACGAGAGTCTTCTCACTTGGTATGAACCACATCCATATAACTGGCCACCTGGAAAAGGTATTAAATAGTAATCAGGTGCTTGGTGATGTTTTCGCCCTCTTACATCAAACTCCTGCTGGGAAGGCAGAGATTGTGGGCAAAGAACGGGTTTATAATTGGGCTCGGTGCCCTTAGGTAATTGAGTGATGTTTAGTGTCACATTTGACGATCTTTCGCGGAATGTAGCGTTTGGGCTCCTTATTGGTATTTGCTTGGTACATTCCGTGAACTGCGACTCAGCGCCACATGATATCGTCAGTAGCGTCCCGATCGGGATAAAACTCTCAGATCTTGACGGCTATCTGAAAAGAGGATCAGGAAGTGAAGGGGAAGTATTGCAGTGGATCCCGACGAACGAACCTGCAGACAGCAAGGGCATGCAGCTGCGAGGCGAGGGAATGCGTATTAGTACGGAGTTCGGGACGTTTCTCCAGAAGAATCTTGGTTCATACGATGAGTGGTATGCTACTGCCGAAGATCGCAACAGGTTTACTGGAGAAATCACGTTTATTCATCACGGTTCGACAAGCTCTGACATAAACTCGTTCACATTTGTCAATGGCATACTTCGTAAAAAGGATTGGGGATACTTACCGGGCTAAGGAAGTGAGACAACGATTACCCGGGAAGGAAAGCAGGTGCCTTGTACGCTAGCGGACGGGTGGCAAGACAGTTTCTGTTTCTGGCCGTATGGCCCTGTTGTTACTCCGGAACAGCAGCGGGTAAGAAGTTGACGCCCACATATTCGCGGTCTAGTACGACTGGGGATATTGAATTCGTTCGCTGCGCTTGAGTTCCTTGTTTGATTTAGGACTGGTCTGCCCCCCGAAAAGGAAGACGTTTGAAAAGTAGTCCTCTGGTTCAAACTAGAGGAATCAATGAAGAAGTCAAAATACAGTGAGGAGCAGATCGTAAGGATCTTGCAAGAGGCC
>CAYYZP010000002.1:0-5602 GCA_964476165.1 uncultured Fimbriimonadaceae bacterium | reverse complement strand
CACTCTGGACAGGAGGAGTCTTGGCTGATTGCCCAACGGACAGTAGTGAGTGGCCATCAAGGCGGCCGAGTCCATGTGATACAGCGTGAGCGCGTCAGTTTTCGGCCCAAGGGTCCACGCTTCCATGAGCACGGAATCGATCGCATGGAGCGTGTACGTGACCTTTATGACTCGCCCTTCATCGGTTTTCCCCTCCCATGAGCCGACGAGCGACTTGAGGGCTTCAAAGATCTCAGTCTCGGACTTGACCGCAGGAATCCTCGTGCGGGGGTGCTTCTCGGACATTCGCCTCCTACTCTTTCACGTGATTCTATCTTGTCTTTCCTACCAATTGCCATCTGGAGGCGAGAGCTGCGTCCTTGACAGGTTTCGACGAGTGACCGGGCCGTTTCGGTTTGAAATTACCCAGTAACGAAAGTCGTGTGCCACGGTTGTTCTACGGGACACGGCAGAAAAGGTCGTTTCCATACCCGGTGTCTCGTCGAACAGCCGTGATCTTTTGGGCGTTGAGCCGAAAGGCTGTCTAGCAAGGCGCAAGATTCAAGCGAACGGACTTTGTCCTGTTGCGCCTTTCTTAACAACCGTGGCACACAATAATAATTTCCCCAGCCAGCGTTAGGCGCCATTTGCGCAGTGCAAGCCTCAGCAGTGTCGTCGTGCCTCCTCCGTACTGCTGAGGCATGGGGCCCCCCCGCTACGGACAGACCCCGTAGGGCCTGTCTGTGCCACCCCATAAAGGCCTACTTCGGTTCCCAGCCGTTTGCGCCGTGGGAGAAGAGGTCAAACAAGTGCCAGATCGGACAGAAATCGTCACCCGGGCCGAAGACTGCCGTGCCGGTGCGCGCAAGCGTCCCATCAGAGTTCTTATGAAACGCCGACACGCCCGGTTCGGGGCCGTCGGAAAAATACCCCATGTCCTTGCTAAAGCGGCCGTCTGGATCCGTTGCAAGCGGGTAGTTCCATCCGCGCCGCGTCGCAGTCTCGGCCATTTTCTCGGGCGAATCGGGGCTCACGAGCACGAGTCCAGACCGTTGCTGAATGTGCTTCGCATACCCTGTCAAGGTATCGGCCCAGAGCGAGCAGTAGTTGCACGCCCGTCCCATGTTGTGGATCAATAGCAGATCGTCTTTGCCCCCGAAAAAGTCCGAAAGTCTCTTCTGCCCGGTTGAAGTATTGAAGACGTAGTCCTCGACAGGTTGCGACTTCGTGCTCTGTCGTTCCTTCGTCAGTTCATCCTTCAGGGCATGAATCTGGTCTTCGAGTTTTGTGATCGTTGCGTTCATGGCCTGTCATACCACTTTTGGGGCGGTCAGATTCCTAAGAAGGTCCATACTCAAGCATATGCGCCCGTGGCCCCGGAACTTTCCCCATCCGGCGCTCGTGTTCGTGGTGGTCATTTGGGGCCTCAACTTCAACATTATCAAGATCGCCATTGCGGCGCTCGGTCCGGACGTTGTCGCGCTCGTGCGCTACCTGTTGATGATGCTCGTGCTCTTTTTGACGTGCAAGGCATTGCGGGTTCCGCTGAAATATCCGCCGGGGCTCGCGTGGAAGTTCTTGTTTGCGGGGTTTCTGGCCAACGGGGTCTACATGGTGGCCTTCGTCGAAGGAATGAAGACTGCAGGGGCAGCGCAGGGCGCGATCGTTTTGGCCACCGCGCCCATCTGGATCGCGCTGTTCGCTATCCTCAAAGGACAAGAGAAGTTCACAAAGCACCTGTTCTTTGGCGGGCTAATGGCCTTTGGTGGCGCCGTCACGTCGATCCTGGCCGGTGGGGGCGAGATGGGGGGCGACACGGTGGGGGCTCTACTAGTACTGGTCTCCGCTCTTTTGTGGGCGTGGTCGGTGATCCTCATGCGCCCGCTCGTGATCGAAGGCTCGCCTTATGCCGCGTTCACGCTTTCGTTTCCCGGAGCGCTTGTCGTCATGGTCCCTTATGGGCTGTTGGCGACGCTCAAGACAGACTGGTCGCGCGTACAGCCTGAGGTGTGGTGGTCGATGGCGTATTTGGTCTTTCTGGCTGGGGTGGGGGCTTTTGCGGCCTATTACAAAGCGTTGGCGGACGTGGGCCCGGCGAAGACAAGCCTGACGCAATATTTTATCTCCCCCACCGCCGCTCTTTGCGCGTGGCTGGTTTTTGCGGGGACGTTCGTGCCTTTGCAGGCTGTGGGATTGGCCGTCGTTATCCTGGGAACCTTCATTGCGAGCGGAAGAATGACTAAGTCCCCAAGTCTCAGCGCTTGAAATACAAATACGCCGCCATCACGACCGCGAATCCCGCGAACGCCTTCTGCATCACGGCCGCATCGAGCGAGAGCGCGATGTTGCTCCCGATCAAACTCCCAACGACGATTCCAAGAGCTACCGTGAGCCCGGTCGGCACGCTCATGCTTCCTTTGCGATAATAGTTGTACGCACCGAGCCCTGCCACGGGCAATGTCAGCGCAAAGAGCGACGTGCCTTGTGCCAAGTGCTGAGGGAACTGAAGCAGCAGAACCATGCATGGCACGGCGATGATCCCCCCCCCAACGCCGAAAAGCCCACCAGTAAGCCCTGCGACCACTCCGATCGCAAGAGAAATTGGAACGAGGTATTCAGTCTGAACAAGTGCGGTGTGGGCGGCCCCAGGCGCAATCAGAGCCTTCTTGAAGAACAAATACACCGCGACGATGCCGATGAATATGCAAAACGCGCAACGCAAAAGCCTGGCTGTCGTCCCGAGCGCGATCTTGCTCCCAAGAAGACTCCCAATCAAAATACCACAGGCGATATAAGCCCCTACAAAAAGGTCGGAACTCCCGGCGAGCGCATATTGATACGCCCCCACACCTGCGACCGGCAATGACAAAGCAAGAAGGGAAGTCCCCTGAGCCTTGTGCTGGTCGAATCCCAAAGCGATGACCAAAAAGGGAACGACGATCAGCCCACCACCCACGCCGAACAGACCTCCAGCGAGGCCGGCGACCACCCCGGCGATCACGCTCCAAACAATGGGCACGTCCAGATTGTAGCCGCGCACTTCGGCCAAAATGGGCCATGCGCGTCGGTGTCGTCGGAGTCGGGGGAATGGGAATGGTCCATGCAAGAAAGTACGCGCTCATGGAAGGCGTCGAAGTCCACGCTTTCGACCGCAATCCAGACAGCCTTGACGTGTATTGTGCAAATTTCAAGGCGAAACATGCACAATCCCTAAAGGAACTCATCAAGGCAGTGGACGCAGTCGATGTCTGTACGCCGACGGACGCGCACCGCGACATCGCCCTCGAAGCCATCAAAGGTGGCAAACCCGTGCTCGTCGAAAAGCCGATGGCGCGTACCGTCGAAGAGTGCCGCGAACTCATCGATGCGGCTAAAAAAGCCGGGGTCGCCCTCATGCCCGGCCAGGTCGTGCGGTTTTTCCCCGAGTTCGCCAGTGCGCACAAAGCGGTCACTTCTGGCAAGGTCGGAAAGCCAGCGACAGTAAGAACGAGACGAGGCGGGCGCGCTCCCAAGGGCAGCGACCTGTGGTTCCAAGACCACACACGATCCGGCGGCATTCTTTTGGATCTTGCTGTCCACGATTTTGACTGGATGCTCTGGACCTTCGGCGATGTTGAAAGTGTTTTCTCGCGATCCGTGCGGCTTGGACAGACAGTTGAAGGCGCGGAGTTCGAGGGCGATTACGCACTCACGACCCTCAAATTCAAAAGCGGGTGCCTGGGACACGTCGAAACGACATGGATGGACCCGAGCGGGTTTCGTGTGACGCTCGAGGTCTGCGGTAGCGAAGGGTTGATCGAATACGATTCGCGTAACGTGGCGACCTTACGCATTCACGACACGGCGGGATCGCTGGGCGAATCAAACTTCGACCCCAAAGACGATCCGTTTTTCCAAGAACTCAACGCGTTTGTAGGAGCGGTGAAGAACAATACTTCGATGCCCGTTGCCCCTGAGGACGGACTTAAAGCAGTTGCAGTCGCCCGCGCCGCGATCGAAAGCGCGAAAACCGGCCAGCCTGTCACTCCACAAATCTGAAGCGACCAACGGGTAGCCTGGTAGTTCGATGCTTGCAACACTCTTCATGGTTGGATTGATGATGGGATCGCAAGGCCAAATCCCAGACATGTCGCACGATCGGGGAAAAGACGTGCTTTGGTATAAGAATCCGGCTGAACAGTGGACAGAGGCGCTCCCGATCGGCAACGGACGCCTTGGTGCAATGGTGTTCGGTGGAGTGAGCAGGGAGCGCATCCAACTCAACATCGACTCCCTTTGGGCCGGCCCGCCGTTTCCCGCGCTCCCATCCACGGCCAAAAAAGCACTCGAAGAATCGCGCCGCCTTTTCTTCGCTGGCCGCGGGCAAGAGGCCGAGAAATTGATCGCAGAAAAGTTTTTGCCCGAAGAAGGCCCCGCCAGAAGCCACCAAACGCTAGGAGACCTATGGATCACCACCAAGATCCCAGGCGGCGACGTGCCAGAGGACATGCGAAAGTTCCGATGGGTGCGTGGCCCGGTCTCGCAAAAGCACGATGAGGCGCAAATCAAACCCGAGTTCGACGATTCCAAATGGAGGGCGGTCAGCCAGACCCGACCTGAAGATCTTTCAGTTCCAGAACGCAGCACGGTCGTCTTCCGATGCGAGTTTCGGCTGACCTCTCAACAGGCAAAGCAGTTTAATAGATTCAACATCTCTCCCATCGACGACTCGTCCGTCGTCTGGCTGAACGGGGAAGAACTACTCTCGACGTTCGTCTACAACGCCCCCCACCGCGTCAACGTCGCACGAAAGTTGAAGGAAGGATTGAACAACATTGCCATTGCGGTGACCAACGATGGTGGCCCAGGCCACATGGCTACGGAGACTTTTTTGACGTCGGCGTTTGTCCCCAACAACTATGAACGCTCGCTCGATCTCCAAACGGGGGTCGCCTCGAGCCGTTTCCAAGTGGGGAAGATCGTTCACACAAGAAGGGCGTTCGCATCGGCAGTCGACCAGGTCATCGTTTACCGGTTGGACGCCAAAACGAAGGCGGGCGTCTCGTTCGATCTGACGCTCGGCCGGCCACGCGATTTTGCGATCAAATCGAGCGGGAGCAGACGGATCGTCATGTCCGGTCAGGCGGGGCACCTAGGCAAGAACCTCGGCACCAAGTACGTCTGCGCCCTGCACGTCGCGAGCGAGGGGGGGGACATAAAGATCGTGGACGGTCGCATCGAAGTGCGCGGGGCGGGCGGCGCAACCGTGTACCTTACTGCTCTGACTGACTACAATATGGAAGACGCGACCAAGCCCCTTGAACAGAACCTTGAGGCTGAAAGCGCAAGGATCCTCGATGAGGCCGTTAGGAAAGGATATGCGCGCGTCGAAGAAACGAGCGTGCGCGACCATCAGACCTATATGTCCCGGTCGTCATTGAGCATCGGGGGGGGTAAGCCCGATCTACCGACAGACGAGCGGTTAGATAGGGTTAAGCGCGGTCAATCTGATCCGTCGCTCGCCGCCCTCTATTATCAATTCGGACGCTACCTTCTCGTCTCGTCATCACGACCTGGCACTTTGCCCGCAAACCTCCAGGGCCTTTGGAACGAGCACATGGAAGCACCGTGGAACGCCGACTAC
>CAYYZP010000001.1:0-3040 GCA_964476165.1 uncultured Fimbriimonadaceae bacterium | reverse complement strand
GAGTACGGCCAGATCCTCGAACACGCGCCGTACACAGAAAGAGATTTCCGCCCCCCCCACGCTCTCCAGACCCACGACGAAAAAGGCGACTTCGAAGTACTCGTGAAAGCCCGCCAAAGGTACACGCTCTACACCTACCCTTACCACCCGTTCGACATCGTCGGCTGGGACGGGTTCATCTATCCCATGGCGTTCAACATCATGGACTTCCAGCCGCTGACTGGCCGAAGCCACCTACCCCCCCCATCGCACCAGACTTTCGCGTGCCACAACTTCGTCATCTGTTCGTTCTGCCCGCGCATGCTCGATTGGGACCCGCGCGCCATTGTCGTCCCCTATAACCACAGCAACGTCGACAGCGACGAGATCATGTACTACGTGAACTCGAAGTACAAAGCAAGAAAAGGCATCGACGAAGGCTCCATCACGGTCCACCCGCTCGGCATCCCGCACGGCCCTCAGCCCGGAGTACCCGAGGCAACCATCGGACAAAAATCCACCGAAGAAGTCGTGGTGATGATGGACACGTTCCATCCGCTCTGGCTCACCGCAGAGGCCGTCGCAATCGAAGACCCCACGTATTGGGAGAGTTGGAAAACGCACGGGTAGGTTGCGCGCTACGCTGACACGCGAGACAGGCCCGCGCTTCCTGCCATAACCCCGCCGATGGACGCACAAGGATTCCGCGACTTGGCCATGGCCGCATTTCCAGCCGACGGGCCCCCGGACGATGTCGTCAGCGACCTCGCCAAGGAAGTCCATGAGAACGCCGCCAAGGTCGAGTCCGCGCTCAAGGGCCGCCTATGGAACGAGGTCGCCTCGACCACCCTCGACGAGAACGCAAAGGACATCGTGGCGCTTTCGATCCCAGCCCTGGTGTACTACATCCCCGCCTTCATGTGCGCCGCGCTCGAAAACCCCGAAGGCGAGTCTGCCACCTACGCCATGTACGCGCTCTGCCCGCTCGGGAACTTCGAGTCCTTTTATATCGGGACGTGCTGCCTCTTTTCCCCGATTCAGGCGTCCGCGGTCGCAGCGTTCCTTTCGGCCATGAACGACGACGAGAGTTTCGACCTCTTCGACGAGGAGATGAAGCCCGGAATCGAACTCTGGAAGCGGCGCGCTAGCGCTTGATCCCGAGCGGATTGCGGAAGATTCCCTCGATCGATTCCTTGATCCCGGTCGACGTCACGCCAGGGACTTCTTTGGAAAGCGGTGTCGAGATCGGCAACAGCACCGTCACGCGCCGGTTGCTAAAGTGGTACGGGTCGTCGGCCACGCGGGGCCGCTGGTCGGCGTAGGCCACGACTTCCTGAAACTTCTCTGCGCCTACCCCCCCCTCTAGCAACAGGTGTCGCACCGCGTTGCCTCGGTCGAAAGACAGGTCGTAGTTGTCGTACCCCTCTCCGACGTAAGGGTTCGCGTCGGTGTGACCCTCGACAACGAGCGCATAACCGCTCATTGCCAAAATCGGCGCGATCTTTCCGATCACGTCGCGCGCCTGCAGCCTCACTTCTGCGCTCCCCATCTTAAAGAACACCTCGCCGTTCATGTCGTTCTCGATGAACTCGATCTCGAGCCCCTCCGACGTGATCTTTACTTCGACCGCGTTCTTGTTGAGCAGTTCGCGCAGTGCGGGGTCGTCCTGGAGCGTCTGCTCGATGTCCTGCCGCATCTTCTCGATCTCGCCCTTCACCTTCATCTCTTTCGACAGATCCGAGTTTCCGACGTCCTTCTGCCCCTCCTTGCTCGCGGGGGGGGTGTTCTGCGGTCGGACGTGCGTCGATCCCAAAGGCTGGTTGCGGCTGAATCCCACAGGATCCTTGAAGTACGCCTGCACGACGTTGCGGTCCTCCGCGCTCAACGACATGATCCACATCACCATGAAGAACGCCATCATCGCGGTCACGAAGTCCGCATAGGCCACCTTCCACGCGCCGCCGTGGTGCGCGTGCACGTGTTTTTTCTTCCTCTTGATGATGATTGGCGTGCCTTCTTGCATCAGGTTTCTCCTCTAGGCAACCTTGTCCTTGACGACCCTTTCAAGTTCAGTAAAGCCTGGTCTGACGCTCGGGTCGATGTTGCGCCGCGCGAACTCGATGCACGTAATGGGCGACTCGCCCCGTGCGAAACTGAACAGTGCGTTTCGGATGCAATTGAGATACTGGGCGTTCACGCGGACCCGGTTGAGCAGAGACCTGCTGAGCGGTGCGCACACGATGTACGCGACGAAGATCCCGAGGAACGTTCCGACCAAGGCGATCGCGACGGACATGCCGATCTCGGCTGCGTCACCGCCGATCTTGCCCATCGTGATGATGACACCCAGGACCGCCGCGATAATACCGATCGCGGGCATCGCGTCAGCGATCCCTTGAACGCCCTCGCCCGGCAGGTTCTCCTCTGCGTGCGCCGCGTCGAGGTCGATCTCCATCATCTCACTCAGATCGTGTGGGCCGACCGCGCCCGTCAATACCACCTTCATCGTGTCGGAAAAGAAATCCACCGCGTGATGGTTGGCGAGGAACGACGGATACTTGCTGATGACGTCGCTCTTGTGCGGGTGCTCGATGTGCGACTCAAGTCCAAGCAGACCTTCCTTCCTCGCGACTGAAAAAATCTGGTACAGCATCTTGAGGAGATCAAGGTACGTCTGCTTCGTCGGCTCGGGCTTGAGCAGCGCGATCGACGCCTTGATCGTCTGCTGCAGCACCTTCAGTCCGTTCGATCCAAGAAAAATGCCGAGCGCGCCGCCGAAGATGATGACAAACTCAGATGGTTGGATGAGGACGGCGATCGAACCCCCGTGCATAATGAAGCCCATGAGCACAAAGATGATGCCGGCTATGATTCCGATGAAGGCGAACATCGTGGCAAACGGCGCGAGAACCACGGCTCGCCTTTGAGCCGTGGCACCCTCCGCCTAAGTTCATTGTCGGCTCCAGACCCTGCGAAAATTACCTATGCAAACGACCCTCCGGCAGATTCGGCTCCTCGATCCCCACACCGTCAACCAGATCGCGGCAGGCGAGGTCGTCGA